>DATJPN010000039.1:0-54509 GCA_035506335.1 Steroidobacteraceae bacterium
ATCGACGTTCGACGTCATCAATCCCGCCACGGAAGAACTCCTGGCCACCTGTCCGCGCGCCGACCTCGGCCAGTTGAACCAGGCCGTTGCGGCCGCCAAGGCTGCCTTCCCGGCCTGGGCCGCCACGCCCATCGCCGAGCGCCGCCGCCTGCTGCTGAAGTTCGCCGACGCCGTCGCCGCCTCGATGGATGACATCGCGCGGGTACTCACGCAGGAGCAGGGCAAGCCGCTGGCCGCCGCCAAGTACGAAATCGGCGGCGCGATCCACATGATCCACACCTTCGCGGCCATGGACCTGCCGCCCAAGGTGCTGAAGGAAGGCGAAGGCACCCGCATCGTGCAGCACCACGTGCCGCTCGGTGTCGTGGCCGCCATCACGCCGTGGAATTTCCCGGTCATCCTGCTGATGATAAAGCTGGCCCCGGCGCTGCTCGCCGGCGACACGGTCGTCGTGAAGCCCGCCCCGACCACTCCGCTGTCGACGCTGCGCCTCGGGGAGCTGTGCGCGAAGATCTTCCCGCCCGGTGTCGTCAACGTCATTACCGATGTCAACGACCTCGGCAATGCGCTGACCTCGCACCCGGACGTCGCCAAGGTCGCCTTCACGGGCTCGACCGCGACCGGCCGCAAGGTCATGGCCAGCGTCGCTGCCACCATCAAGCGCGTCACCCTCGAACTCGGCGGCAATGACGCGGCGTTGGTGCTCGATGACCTCGACCCGAAGCAGGCCGCCGCGAGCCTGTTCGCGGGCTCGATGGTCAACAGCGGCCAGGTGTGCCTCGCCATCAAGCGCGCCTACGTTCCGGAGTCGATGTACGACGCCGTCTGCGCCGAGCTCGCCAGGCTCGCCGAGGCGGCCGTGGTGGGCGACGGCCTTGATCCGAACACGCAGTACGGACCGGTGCAGAACGCCGCCCAGTACAAGAAGGTCAACGACTACATCGAGGACGCGCGCAGGAACGGCAGGATCATCGCCGGCGGCAAGCCGCACTCGGGCCGTGGCTACTTCGTTCGCCCGACGATCGTGCGCGACATCCCGGACAATGCCCGCCTGGTCCAGGAGGAGCAGTTCGGCCCGGTGCTGCCGGTACTGAAGTACAGCAGCCTCGATGATGCGATCGCCCGCATCAACAACAGCGAGTACGGCCTCGGGGGCACGGTGTGGTCATCGAACGAGAAGCGCGCCTATGAAGCGGCGCTGCGCATCGATTCGGGCACCGTGTGGATCAACAAGCACCTGGACCTGCCGGTGGACGTGCCCTTCGGTGGCGCCAAGCAGTCCGGACTCGGCGCCGAGATGGGCCAGGAAGGACTCGAAGAGTTCACGCAGTCGAAGATCATCAACCAGGCCATCTAGCATCGTTCGATCGGCGAGGGCGGTGTTCGCTCTGGACACCGCCCTTTGCTTTTTTGGATTCAGCTGCCCCGCAGGGCCGTGGCGACGGGCAGGGAGGCCGCCCGGATGGCCGGCAGGAACCCTCCGACCAGCGCGATGCACAGCGCCCAGAGGATGCTGACCACCAGCTGGTGCGGTGTCACGCTCATCTGGAAGGTGAGCCCGCCGGCATCCACGACGTTTCCGTTGAACAGCCACCACGCCGCCGCGGCCCCGATCAGGGCCGGGGGGATCGCGAGGAGCAGGCCTTCGGCGAGTACCGATCCGACGATGGGAAAGGCGCCGAAGCCGATGGCCCGCAGGGTCGCAATCTCCACGCTGCGTGCGGCCACGGCGGCATACAGGCTGCTCAGGGCGCCGCACACCGCGCCCAGCCCCATCAGGCCGCCGATGAAATAGCTGACGAAGTCCAGGATATCGCGCAGCTGCTTGATGACGGCCTCGTTGGCCTGGGCGCTGGTCAGCACCTTCGCCTTCAGCGTCGGGTCGGAGCTCACGGCGCGGCTCAAGGCGCCGAACGACGCGGGAGTCTCGAGTATGGCCGCGACCGAGGAATAGGTGGCCTGCGGAAGCGCCGCCAGCAAGGTGTCGGCGTCAGTGACCAGCGCATCGTCGAAGAATCCGCCGTTGCCCTTGAAGACGCCGACGATCTTCCACGGGCTGCCGTGGATCCTCACCTCATCACCCAGATCCACGTCCTTGAACCGGTTGCGGATGACTTCGCTGACCAGCAGCTCATGCAATCCAGGCTGGAAGAATCTTCCTGACAACAGATGCACCTCGGGCCAGATCCCGCGCCACTGCGTGTTGGCGGCGAACAGACCGATACTCCCGTGCTGGTTCCTGCGCGTCACGCCGTCGACGATCTGTGTGACGCTGCCGGATGCCAGCGGCTTGCCGTGGACATCACGCCGGATGCCGGGTTTGTCGATGATCTTGACGACATCGGCGACGCTAAGGGTGCTGTTCATGGCGGATTCGGCGCCGCTGGCAATGACGATCACCTCCTCGTCGCGCACTCCGGTCTGCGCGAACGACTCGAGTCCCTGTCCGAGGGACAGCATGGCGACCAGCACTCCGATGACGGCGCTGATGCTGATGACGGTGACCAGGGCCGCGCCGAGGCGCTGCGGAATGCTTCGCAGGGCGGTTGCCGTCAGAGCGGAGAAATGCCGCAATCCACCCATGATCGGCCCTCAGCGATTGGCCAGCGCGTCGACGACCACCAGCCGCAGCCCCCGCCAGGCGGGTATCAGGCCTGCGGCAAGCGCCAGCGCGACGGCGAAGACAAAGCCGGTCACGATGACACCCAGCGGAATCGTGCCAAGGCCGATCAGGGAGCGCGCGAGGGGCAGGATGCGCGAGGCGATCGCGAGCCCGATGGCCGCTCCACCCACGCAAAGGGCCAGCGTCTCCGCGAGAATCAGCATCATCACGAGCCGGTCGGAGAATCCGCAGGTCTTCAGGACCGCCAGTTCCGGCGTGCGCTCGCGGATCGACTGCATCATCAGGGCGCCCGTCGCGAACAACAGCACGAAGAAGGTCGCCCCGATCACCCGGTGCACCACGGTATTGATGTCGCCGAGCGAGGCGACCTGGCCCTCGGCCGCCTGGCGCTCGGTCTGCGTGAGCGTCTCGTTCGCCGAGTTCAGAAAGTGCTTGTCGATCGCCGCGCCGATGTCCGCGGCGCGCGCCGGATCCGCGATGTGTACCATTGCCAGCCCGATGGTGTCGGGCTGCGCAATGGATTCATTGATGTAATGGTAGTTGGCAATGAGCAGGTCCGCGGATTCCGGCTCGTCGGTGTTCTCGTAGCTGCCGACGATGTCGAACGGCCAGTCGGGGCTGCCGTCCTTCTTCGGGATGCTCTGCAGGACGATGCGCTGTCCGACCCGCCATTGATACTTGCGCAGCGTCACGATGCCGACGATGGCGCCATCCTGCACCTGTTTCATCCCCTGGCGTGCTTCCGGGGTGACCCGGTCTTCGGGAAAGATGTCCAGATAGGAATCGACGTCGGTGGCGAGAATGGGAATCTGCTGATCCGGTTTCTGCCAGGTCGCACCGAGGAAGGACCGGTAGCTCGACTCGAGAACGCCCGGCGTGCTGCGCACGGTTGACATGATGGCAATCGGCAGCGGTGTGCCGAAGCGCAGCCGGCTGCCGACGTAGAGCCGGTCCGCGTGCGAGGCCGCGACGGCCTTGTTGATGGCGCCGTTCAGGCCCTGCAGCACGCCGAACAGCGTGAAAGCGATCGCCACCTGCAACAGGATGAGATTCGAGCGACCGCGATTGCGACGGATTCCGGCCCATATCAGGGAAAGGAATTTCACGTGCGCTCCGGTGCGCCTTGCGGCCTATCGACTCCCGACAGGGGCCGCACCGATGAGGTGCGTGTCGCTCGGCCCCACGCCGGTGATCACGATCACCACCGCGTCATCGCGCGTCTCCGTGTAATGGGCCGTGGCCGCGGGCTCCGTGTAGTAGCTGCCCGGCGGCAGGGTCTTGAGGGCAGCCGGGTCGCGCTTCTCGCCATAGCCCACGTACAGGGTACCGGACACCACGTACACCGTGCGGTTGTCCCGATGCGTGTGCGGCGGCACTGTGGTGTGCGCGGGCAGCGTGACCTGCACGCTGTAGATTCCCGGCTTGGTCGGATCGCCATTCAGGGTGAGGGAGGCTGGGCCGGGCCGCGCCGGGTTCCGGGCAGCCTGGGCGGCCAGCGCCTGGATGTCCTCGGGCGCCAGGCGTATCCGGGGCTCGGCGACCTGCGCTTCGGCCGCCGTGGCAGTCGCCGCCACCGGCTCGATGCGCAGCAGCACCGCATCATCCTCATCGGTCAGCGCATACAGCAGCCCATCGGGCCCCTGGCGCACGTCGCGGAAGCGCTGGTGCAGCTCGGTGAACAGGGTCTCGCGACGCAGCTCCTCCATTTTCGCATTGAACACCACGCGCTCGAGCCCACCGGTGCGCGGAATCTCGCCGCGGCGCGCGCTGGTCACGAACACATTGCCGGTCCAGGCCGGAAACCTGTCTCCGGTATAGAAGGTCAGTCCACCCGGCGCGATCGACGGCAGCCAGACCACCAGCGGCTGATCGATTCCTTCGGCCACGGGGGACTCCGAAATGCGTGGCCCCGCGTAGTCACGCCCGAAGCTCACCTTCGGCCAGCCGTAGTTGTGGCCCGGCAGGATCAGGTTGAGCTCATCCCCGCCATTCGGGCCTTCCTCGGCGTTCAGCACCGCGCCCGTGGGACCGACGGTCAGGCCGAGGTGATCCCGGTGCCCCATCGAGAAGATCTCGCCGCGCGCGCCGGCACGGCCGACGAAGGGGTTGTCCTTCGGGATGCTGCCGTCGTCGTTGAATCGCAGCACCTTGCCATACACCGTGTCGAGGCGCTGCGGGGCATCATCGAACGGCCCGCCCGTGGTCATGTAGACCATGCCATGTCCGTCGAACGCCAGCCGCGATCCGCTGGTGCTGCCCGACCCCCCCGCGAACAACTGCTGCACGTGCATCAAGGAGTGACCGTTGAGTTCGCCGCGGAACAGCGAGACCCGGCTCTCCTGGCGCACCGGCGGCCTGGCATCCGCCGGAGGCGGATTTCCGGCCTGGTTGAACGTGAAGTACACCAGGTGGTTGTGCGCGAAGTCCGGGTGCAGGGCGACATCCTGCAGGCCCCCGTTGCGGTAGGGCGGTGTCGCCGGCAGCCCGTCGATGGGCGTTGGGTCCAGTTGCGCCGCCCCGCCGGCGGCGTTGTGCACCAGCCGCAGGCCGGCGCCGCGCTCGGACACCAGCGCATCCCCCGAAGGCAGCAGCGCCACGGCGAACGGGTGGCGCAGGCCATGGGTCACGACCACCACGCGCACCTTGTGCTGTTCGGCCGTGTCGAAGACATACTCCGGCTGGGTCAGCGTGACCGCTTCGATGCCCAGGGGCGCCTGTTGCGCCTGCAGGGGAAACTGGCAGAAGGCGAGGCCCGCAGCGGCCAGCAACGACACGCCACGCGCCCGATTCAGCTCTCGCATCACGCTCTCCCCCGCCGAGGCCACTGTCAGGCGCGAGTGTACTCCACGCTCACAACTGTCCGCGTACACCTGCGAAGACGCCGAGCGCCGGCTGCAGGAAGCCCACCGGATCCTGGTAGTGGCGATCGAACAGGTTGTCGATGCGACCGAAGAGGCTCCACCGGGGGGTCACCGCAATGCGTGCCGCAACGTTCACGGTGAAGTAGGCCGGCGCCTTCTGCCCCGGAACGAACGTCTCACGATTGATGTCGATCCAGCTGCCCACGTACAAAAGCGTTGCGTCCAGCGACAGCGCATCGCGGGCCTGCCAGATGGCCTCCAGCGTCGCCTTGTGGCGGGGCCGGCGCAGCAGCTCCTCATGCAGGACGGCATCATCGGCCTGGGTGAAGGTGTAGTCGGTCCGAAGCCGCAGCGCCGCGACGGGCTGCCAGGAGATGAAGCTCTCCACTCCCTGCGTGACCGCGCGGCCGACATTGGCGTAGGTCGTTCCGGTCACATCGGTCGTGATGAGATCGCGAATGTCGTTGCGGAAGGCGGTGACGCCGGCCCGCACCGCCTTGCCGAACAGTCCCTGTTCCACGCCCAGGTCATACCCCCGGCTGGTCTCGGGTTTCAGATCCGCATTGGCAAAAAAATACGGCGGATAATCCTGATACAGCTCCCCGAGGGTCGGCGCCTTGAAGGCGCTGCCCGCGCTGGCGGAAAAACGCGTTTCGCTGCCAGGGATCTGCCAGGTCGGCGCGAACCGCCAGGTCACCTCGGAGCCGAAGCGTTCGTTGTGGTCATAGCGCAGGTTCAATGCGAAATGGAACCGCTCACCCAGGCCGGCCTGCAGCTCCGCGGCGGCCGCGTTGTCCGTGACCGCCGCTTCGATGGGCTCATGAATCGCGTCGCGCGCGTGCTCGGCGTCCAGCACCAGGGTTGCGGCACCGGACAGGCGCAAGGCGCCCTGCCAGTCGATCTTCACCCGATCCCCCGTGTTTACCGAAACGCCGAAATCCGGATCCCGGTTCAAGGTCCGGGCGCTGGAATAGGCGACCCCGAGGGTCTGATCCAGCGCACCGTCCATGCTCACGAGGTGTCCGCTCAGCCGCCCGAAGTACTGCGACGTGTCGCTCTTGCTCGGCAGGGCGGACGGATGGCTGGGATAGGCATAGGGGTCATCACCGGTGAAGGCGTAATGCGCGTCGGTGAAGCGGCCCGCCAGGTTCAGGTCGAAGTCCGGCGTCACGGCATAGCCCAGGCGGGTCGAGGCGGTGAGATTGTCCTCGTAATCGTCGTGCCGCGGCTCACCGGGCGGCAGCAGGTCAAGCGGCGTCACCGGTGTCGCACCGGCGCGCAGATGCGCGAGGGTGGCCGCGTACTGGAATCGATCGCCGGAACCGCTTGCGGTGAGTGTCTGGTCGAAGGTGTCGAACGACCCCGCCGTAAGGCTTGCCGAAAGCGCCGCGGGACCCTTGCCCGACCGGGTCGTGATGCTGATGACACCGCCGATGGCGTCGGACCCATACAGGCCGCTTTGCGGACCGCGCAGCACTTCGATGCGCCCGATATCCGCGGCCAGGAGCTGGCCGAAATCGAAGCTCGCGCCGGCATTGCTCGGGTCGCTCACGTCGATGCCGTCGATCAGCACCTTCGTGTGATTGGAATTGGTGCCGCGCATGAACACCGAGGTGACGCCGCCGGGTCCGCCGGACTGCACGACGTTCAGTCCCGGCACCTGTCGGAGCACCTCGGCGACCGTGCGCAGCTGACCGGCCGCCATGTCGTCGGCGGTGATGACGGTGACGCTGCTGCCGACCTGCGTCACCGGCGTCGCGATGCGCGTCGCCGAGATCACGATGGGGTAGAGATCGGTCGCGGCGCCGGAATCGGCGTCGGCCATGACGGTCTGCGACACACCGGCGAGGCAGATCGCTCCGAGGACCGGAGCCAGGGATATTTCGGGCATGACATTCTCCGCAACGACGACCACCTGTCGTCGCAGCGGACTACCCGCAGCTCCTGGCGCACCCCGGCCCAAAGCATGGACGACGGCACAGGGCTGGTTTCCTGACTCCCGGGTCAAGGTTCGCGTCCGCCTTCCCGGGGCCGAAGGGCCGCAGTGGCGATCAAAGGACGTTCACTCGCCGGTCACAGTTGCGGGGGCAGCCGCGGCATTCAACCGCGTTCCCATTCAATCCCCTGTTACGGGGAACCCTGCGCGTTCAACGAACGGCGCTCAGTATACACTCCGGGCGCCGGCCATCAGCTCCCGATTCCGGAGAGCGCGGCGCTGACGATCTGTCGGGCCTCCTGGAAAATCTGCTGCAGGTGCTCCGGACCCTTGAGGCTCTCCGCGTAGATCTTGTAGATGCTCTCGGTACCGGAGGGCCGCGCCGCGAACCAGCCGTTCGCCGTGACGACCTTGACGCCGCCGATAGCCGCGCCGTTGCCCGGTGCCCGGGTCAGTACCGCCTCGATCTTCTCCCCGGCCAACGTGCCACTCCTGATCTGGTCGCCGGAGAGACCGGACAGCGCCTTGCGCTGCGCGGCATCGGCCGGCGCATCGACGCGTTCGTAGGCGGGATTGCCCAGCGTGCGGGTGAGATCCTCGTACAGCCGGGACGGATCCTTGCCGGTGCGGGCGGTGATCTCACCGGCGAGCAGCGCGAGCGCGATGCCGTCCTTGTCCGTGGTCCAGACGCTGCCGTCACGACGCAGGAGAGACGCACCCGCGCTCTCCTCGCACACGAAGCCGAGCGAGCCGTCGACGAGCCCGTCGACGAACCATTTGAAGCCGACCGGCGTCTCGTAGATCTTCCGGCCGAGCTGCGCGGCGACCTTGTCCAGCATCATGCTGGTGACGACGGTCTTGGCAATCGTGGCCCGCTCGTTCCACTGCGGCCGGTGGGAAAACAGGTAATGCGCCGCGGCGGTCAGGTAGTGATTGGGTGGCATGAGTCCGGCGCTGCGCGTGACCACGCCGTGGCGGTCATGATCGGTGTCGCAGGCAAAGGCGATGTCGAAACGCTCCTTGAGTCCGATCAGGCGTTGCATGGCATTGGGCGATGAGGGATCCATGCGTATCCGGCCGTCCCAGTCGAGCGTCATGAAGCGGAAGGTCGGATCCACCGCGTCATTGGTGATCGTCAGATCGAGCCCGTATTGCTCCGCGATCACCGGCCAGTAGTGCACGCCGGCCCCGCCGAGCGGATCCACGCCCATGTGAACGCCGGAAGCCCGGATCGCGTCCAGATCGATGACGCTGGCCAGGTCATCGACATAGGCGTGCAGGTAGTCGTGCCGGCGCGTGGTCGCGAGGGTGCGCGCCCGGGAAAAGGGCACTCGCCGTACGGCTTCGAGCTTCGCGCGCAGCAGCTCATTGGCCTTGTTCTCGATCCACGAGGTGACCGCCGTGTCGGCCGGGCCCCCGTTCGGCGGGTTGTACTTGAAACCCCCGCTCTCGGGTGGATTGTGCGAGGGAGTGATCACGATGCCGTCGGCCAGACCCGCCGCGCGGCCCCGGTTGTAGGTCAGGATGGCATGCGATATGACCGGGGTGGGGGTGTAATCGGTGTGTTCATCCGGCACCATGACCGTGACCGCGTTGGCACCGAGCACCTCCAGCGCGCTGATGAAGGCCGGCTCCGACAAGGCGTGCGTATCCATCCCGAGGAACAGCGGGCCGGTGATGCCCTGCTGGGTGCGGTACATGACGATGGCCTGGGTGATGGCCAGGATGTGTGCCTCGTTGAAGGAGCGCTGCAGGGAACTGCCGCGGTGGCCGGAGGTTCCGAATGCCACCTTCTGGTCGGCGACGGCCGGATCGGGTGCATCGGCGTAGTACGCGCAGATCAGCCGCGGTACATTGACCAGCAGGGACGCAGGCGCGGGCTTCCCGGCCAACGGATCGGTTGTCATCGACACACTCTCCTTTAACGAGTCTTCACTTGCGCACCCGCGCCGCGCAGGCGAACATCTGCCCGATTGTCGCATTTGCGACGGCTGTGCGTGGATGCGGGTTTTACCTCTGCTTGAATCCCGGCCAGCCCACTCCTTCGATTGATCCGGCCCGGAGCCGAAGAACGGCGGCGCGCGGGCTTTGCGGGCGTTTTTGTCATGGGCAAGAGTAACTTACGGGAAGGCATCATTCTGGGGCTGCTGTCGGCGATCGGCCCCTTTGCCATCGACATGTACCTGCCGGCCCTGCCCTCCATCGGCCAGAGCCTGCATGCGAACGCCGCCACGGTGCAGTTGAGCCTGACCGTGTTCTTCGTCGCCGTCGGCGGCGGCCAGCTGCTGTACGGACCGCTGTCGGACATGTTCGGACGCAAGCTGCCGCTGTACGTCGGGCTGTCGCTGTTCTGCTGCGGTAGCCTCGCCTGCGCGCTGGCGCCCGATGGGGAGGTCTTCCTGCTGGGGCGCTTCGTGCAGGGCCTCGGCGCCTGCGGCGGCATGGTGATTCCGAGGGCCGTGGTCCGCGATCTGCATTCGGGGGTCGAGGCCACGCGCCTGATGTCGCTGCTCATGCTGGTGTTCAGCATCTCGCCGCTGCTCGCGCCCCTGACCGGCAGCTTCGTGATCCAGGTCACCGGCTGGCGCGGTGTCTTCTGGATGGTGCTGGCCGCGGCGATCATCGGCTTCGGGATCCTCACCACGCTCAAGGAGTCGCGGCCGAGGGCGGCACGCGCAGGCAGCAGCCTGTACGGCGCGTTCCACTCCTACCGGAAGCTGATCGCGGACAGGCACTTCCTGGGCACGGTGATGATCGGCACCTGCGGCATGGCGAGCTTCTTCCTGTATCTGTCGAATTCGCCGTACGTGATGATCGAGCACTATCACCTGAGCCCGCGCGGCTTCAGCCTGCTGTTCTCGGTGAACGCCGCGTCATTCTTCGTCGCCGCGCAGTTCAACGGCACGCTGGCCTCGCGCCTCGGCCTGAAGACGCTGGTGCGGCGCGCCGCCACCGGCTTTGCGCTCGCCATGGTGCTGCTGCTCGCCTTGTTCGCGGCGGGCTTCGATCACCTCGTGATCATGGTGCTGCTGCTGTGCTGCGCCTATGCCTGCCTGGGCATGACCGTGCCGACCTCCTCGATCCTCGCGCTCGAGGAGCACGGCGCCATCGCCGGCACCGCCTCCTCCCTGATCGGCACGCTGCAGTTCGGCCTGGGGTCCGTGGTGATGGCCACATCCGGCACCTTCGCCAACGGCGCACCGCTGCCGATGATCGCCGGCATCACGCTGTGCGCGCTGCTGTGCGTCGGATTCGCCCGCCTCACCCTGCGGCCCGCTGCGCGGGTGGCGGTCGCCGCGGCCTGAGCCCTCCTCGGAGGCTTGGGTCAGCTGAAGACCGGCAGCGCCGCCAGCTCGTGCGCCGGCACCGCCTCTACCGCGAATCCGGCGTTGCGCCAACCGCGCAGTCCGTCCTCGATCACCGCCGCCCGCAGGCCGAGTTTCAGCAGCTCGCGCGCCACGCGCACGCTGGTGGCCTGGCGCAGGCAGGTGCAGTACAGGTAGATCCGCCGGTCTTTCGCGAATTCCCGCAGATGGGCGCCCAAGGCGTTCGGATCGACGCGCCGCGACCCCGGGATGCGCACGGCGCCGGGATCGAAATACCCGTGACTGCGCACGTCATACACCAGCGCCTCGCCTGAGGCGACCTCGCGCGCAACGGTTGCGGCCGGCGCCCGCGGCACCCCGCGGCCCAGGCGCCGCGCCCGCACCGTGCTCCACAGCAGCCACGAGGCGTACGCCGTGAGCCCGCTCAGCACCACCGCCGTCGTCAGGTGGCCGAACCGCTCGTAATAATGAATGATCTGCGCGACGGCGCCGCTGCACAGGTACCCGACGACGAAATAGGTCCCGACATAGAGCACGGCGCCGGTGAGGTCCAGCCACAGGAAAGGCCACCAGCGCATCTGCATGCTGCCGGCGAGCGGCGGCGCCATGGTGTTGATGCCCGGCAGGAATTTCGCCACCACCAGCAACGATCGGCCACGGCGGTGGAAGGTGTCGGCGGACGTGACCACGCAGGACTCGGGATTGAGCGAAATCCGGCACAGGGCGCCGAGGAGCCACCAGCCGGTGCGCCGGCCGAGGAGGAACATCACGGCATCCCCCGCCACCATGGCGCTGAGCGCGCAGGCGACGACACCGGCCGCGGACAGGTGGCCCAGGGCGCTCTGCGCCGCCGCGAGGATCAGTGCGACCGCCACCGGTACCGGCAGGCCGATCGCCTGCAGGAACACCGCGAGCGATAGCATGAGCAGGCCATGCTGCGCGAGATCCATGCCGGCACGCTACTTCAGCGACTTGCTCTTGACCCGGATCGACTGCAGCAGGTTCTGCCACGAGGCGTTGAAGGATGCGGCGCCCTCGGACTGCAGCTGCGCCGCCAGTGCGGCAACGTCCACGCCGGCCGCCGCGATCGCGGCCAGCGTCCGGTCGCAGCTGCCGCCATCGGGCGTGAGCGCGCCGTGGATCGAACCGTGATCGCCGAAGGCCAGCAGCGTCTCCTCAGGCATGGTGTTGACCGTATTCGCAGCGGCCAGCGCCGTGATGTAAAGGGTGTCGGGCGCGGTGGGGTCCTTGACGCCGGTGCTCGCGAACAGCAGCCGCTGCGGCCGCGCGCCGAGGTTCATGAGTCGCTGCCAGCGATCCGTCGCCATCAGCTGCCGGTAGGCGCGGAAGGACTGCTGGCCCACGGCGATCCCCAGAGTGTTGCGCAGCGTCGCGGGCAGCCGCTCGAGGGTCGCCTTGTCCCAGCGGCTGATGAACAGCGAGGCCACCGAACGCACATCCGGGCTCAATCCCGCCGTCACGCGCCGCTCGAGCCCGCGCAGATAGGCCTGCGCGGCGGCCTCGTACTGCTCCATGGAGAACAGCAGCGTCACGTTGACCGGCACCCCCTGGAAGATCGCCTCTTCGATGGCCGGCAGGCCCTCGCGGGTGCCCGGGATCTTGATGAACAGGTTGGGTCGGCCGGCCCTGGCGTGCAGCGAGCGGGCCGCATTCAGGGTCTGCGCAGTGTCATAGGCCAGAAGCGGCGAGACTTCCAGCGACACCCAGCCGTCCACCGTCGCCGTGCGTTCGTATACGGGCCGGAACAGGTCCGCGGCGCGGGTCAGGTCCGCGATTGCCAGCTCGAAGAACAGGTCCTCGACCGACAGGCCCTTCGCGGCCAGCGCGCGCACGTCCTCGTCATAGGCAGTGCTCTTGCTGATGGCGTGATCGAAGATGGTCGGGTTCGAGGTGAGCCCGGTCACGCACAGTCCCGAGCCGATGTAGCGCCCGAGCGTGCCGTTGTCGAGCAGGTCGCGGGTGATGTTGTCGAGCCACAGGCTCTGTCCCAACCCGTTCAACTGGCGGGGCGCATCCGAGCGCGTGGTGTCGATGGCCATGGCGATTGCTCCGTGAGACGTTGCGGCAGTGTCGAGGCGGCCTAGCGCTGCCAGAGAATGTGATTCGCTTCCAGCGGCACCGCGGCGCCGGCCAGGCGCGGAATGACTCGCGCCGTGTAGTCGCCGGCCGGACGGTTCGCCGGGACGGCCACCCGGTACAGATTGCAGCCCGCGGCGTCGCCAGCGGCCGGCTGCATCTGCAGCGTCATGTCATACACCTTCGGACCCTCGCCGTCGATGCCGTTGGCGTATAGCTGCACCGCCACATCCTGCGGCGCAAGACCGGCCAGGTACACCGAGACGTCGAATTCGAATCCGCTTGCTGTCGTCGCAACCGTCACAGGCCCGAAGCGCAGCTGACTCCAGGTGCGGTCCAGGCGCTCGCGCCAGCGCAGCAGCCGCTGGCCGGCCCCGTCCCCGGCGCTGCGCCGCAGCCACTCCTGGGCTGCGGGGAGGTAGGAGCGCTGCGTGTATTCATGGACGGCGCGACTGCTCGAGAACTGCGGTGTCAGCGTCACCATGCTCTCGCGCATGCGGGCGATCCAGGCGGTGGGGATCCCCGCGGCATCGCGGGTGTAGAACTGCGGCACGACATCGCGTTCGAGCACTTCATACAGGGCCGCCGCATCGCGGTCGTCCCACGCGCCCTCATCGCCGTGAGTCTGGGCATCGCCGATGGCCCAGCCCACGTCCGGCTGATACGCCTCGGCCCACCAGCCGTCCAGCTGGGACAGGTTGATGCCGCCGTTGACCAGCACCTTCATGCCGCTCGTGCCGCAGGCCTCCCAGGGCCGGCGCGGAGTATTGATCCACACGTCCACGCCCTGCACCAGCTGCTGCGCGACGTACATGTCGTAGTCGGCGAGAAAGATCACATGATTGCGCGCATCGGTGCCGCGGATGAACTGCACCCACTGCCGGATCAGCGCCTGGCCGGGCTCGTCGGCCGGATGCGCTTTGCCCGCGATGATCAGCTGCACCGGGCAATCGGCATGCGACAGCAGCCGCAGCAGCCGTGCGGTGTCGCGCAACAGCAGGTTCGGCCGCTTGTAGGTGGCGAACCGCCGCGCGAATCCGAGGGTCAGGGTATTCGGATCCAGCAGCTGCCTCGCGCCCTCGACCGCATCCGCGCTTTCGCCGGACACCATCAGCATCCGGGTGAGCTGCTCGCGCGCCGAGTCGATCAACGCCGCCCGGGACTCATTGCGAAATCGCCACAGCTGCGCGTCGCTGAGCCGCCGAATGCCGACCGCGGCGGCGCCATCCGGAGACTGCCAGCAGTCGGCCGCGCAGGCGCCGGCCCACAGGGCCTCGGCCTGCACCGAGTCCCAGGTGGGCATGTGCACGCCGTTGGTGATGTGTCCGACCGGTACTTCCTCCTCCGGCCAGCGCGGAAACAGACTGCCGAAGATCTGCCGGCTCACCTTGCCGTGCAGACGGCTCACGCCGCTGACGGCGCCGCTGCCGCGGATCGCGAGGTACGCCATGTTGAAACTCTCGGACCAGTCCTGGTCGTTGGCGCGGCCGAGTGCGAGCAGCTGCTCGGTGCTGATGCCGAGACTGGTCCGCGCGTACTCGCCGAGGTATTGCACGATCAGTTCCGGCGCGAACCGATCGAAGCCGGCGGCGACGGCGGTATGGGTCGTGAAGAGGTTGCCCGCGCGGGTGGTGGCGAGCGCCGCGGCGAAGTCCAGTCCGGACTTGCGCATGTACGCGCGCGCGCGCTCCAGTACGGCGAAGGCGGCATGGCCTTCGTTCAGGTGGCACACCTCGGGCAGGATGCCCAACGCCGAGAGCAGTCGCCAGCCGCCGATGCCGAGGATCAGTTCCTGGCGCAGCCGCAGCTCGGGGCCACCGCCGTACAGTTCGCTCGTGATGCCTCGCCAGGCGGGGAAGTTCGCCGGATCGTTGCTGTCGAGCAGCAACAGCCGGACCCGGCCGACCTGGGCCTGCCAGGTCCGCAGCCACACCGGGAAGCCCGGCAAGTCGACTTGCAGCCGCAGCCACTCCCCGTCGGCCGTGCGCAACGGCGTGATCGGCAGCTGGTCCGGTGAATTGAAGGGAAACAGCGCCTGCTGGCCGCCGGCGCGGTCGATGATCTGGCGAAAGTATCCCTGTTGATACAGCAGCCCCACGCCCACCACCGGCACGCCCAGGTCGCTCGCGGATTTCAACTGGTCGCCCGCGACATTGCCCAGTCCGCCCGAATAGATCGGCAGCGCCTCGCTCAGCATGAACTCCATGCTGAAGTACGCGACCTGCTTGAGCGCGCTTGCCGGATGGTTCACGTCGAACCACGCCGGCCCTGCCGCGGCGGCGCGGCGGATGTCCAGCACCCGGTCCACTTCGGAGCGGAACGCGGGGTCCGCGAGCGCCTCGCGTATCCGGTGCGCGGACACGGTCTGCAGCACCGTACAGGGATTGCGGGTGAACTCCCACAGCGGCGCGTCCAGCCGCCTCCACAGGTGATCGGCCCCGCGATCCCAGGCCGAGCGCAGGTCCAGGGCCAGTTCGGTCAGGGCGCCCAGGCCGTCCGCGTCACCGCCGCCCGGGTCCGCCGCGCCATCCGGCGTCACTTGTGAGGTCATGCCCTGCGCCACCTGCGTTGCAACGGCGTCATGAACCTTCCGGATCAGGAAGCCTGGAGGGGTCATTTTACCCGCCTTCGCCCCGCGCGGGCCGCGGTGTAACATCTGCGCTTGAGGCCACGCCGCGGATTTCCAGCGGCGGCTGTCATAAATCCTTCAGGATCATCGCATGCACCACAAACTGGATGGACCGGCGCTGGACACCCTGTTCCGCACCGCCAGGACCCGCAATGGCTGGAGCGCCGAGACCGTCAGCGACGATCAGCTTCGCGAGCTGTACGAATTGATGAAATGGGGCCCCACTTCGGGCAATTCCAATCCGGCCCGTTTCGTCTGGGTTCGCTCCGCAGCGGGCAAGGCGAAACTCGCCTCGCTGGCCTCCGAGGGCAACCGCGCCAAGATCCTCGCGGCCCCCGTGACGGTCATCATCGGCTATGACCTGGACTTCGCCGAACAGATGCCCAAGCTTTTTCCGGCGAGGGGCGAGGCCATGCGGGCCATGTTCGCCGGCTCCCCGGTCATCGCCGAAACCAATGCCTTCCGCAACAGCAGCCTGCAGGGCGCCTACCTGATGCTCGCGGCACGAGCCCTCGGACTGGACTGCGGTCCGATGTCCGGCTTCGACAACGCCGGCGTCGATCGCGAGTTCTTTGCCGGCACCCGCATCCGGTCGAACTTCCTCTGCAGCCTCGGGTACGGCACCGATGAGAAGCTTTTCCCGCGCAATCCGCGCCTGACGTTCGACGAGGCCGGCCGGTTCGCCTGAACCATCCCTGAGGATCGAGCATGAGTTCACTTTCATTGCGCGAGCAGTTGTTGCAGGCCGGGCTCGTCAGCGAGCAGCAGGTCAGGAACGTCGAGCGACAGGAGCAGCGCAAGCACTACCAGGGCCACAAGCAGCAGCCCCGCGCGCAGCGCAACGGGCCGACACCGCAGGAAATCGCCGCGCAGCGCCAGGCCGAAGCCAAGGCGGCCCGGGACCAGGCGCTGAATCGCAAGCAGCAGGAAAAGGCGCAGCGCAAGGCGCTGTACGCCCAGATCCGCGAACTCGTGACCCAGAACCGCATCGCGCGCCCGGATGTCGAGGAGACCTACAACTTCATCGACGGTGGCAAGGTGCGCCGCATCCGCGCCGACGCCGCGCTGCGCGAGCGCATCGCCCGCGGCGAGGTCATGCTGGTGCGCTGCGAGGGCCGCTACGAACTGGTGCCGCCGGCGATCGCCGACAGGATCAGGGAGCGCGACGCGCGCGCCGTGGTCGCGCCGGCACCGGCCGCCTCATCCAGTGAGACCGTGGATGAGGCCTACAAGGACTTCGTGGTGCCCGACGATCTGATGTGGTGAGAGGCCGCGATCAGTCCCCGGTCGGTATCACGAAGGCGGCTGCGGGTACGCCGCCACCGGACCAGCGCTGCGTGACGATCTTGGTGCGCGTATGGAACCGGATGCTGTCGGTGCCGTATTGGTTGAGGTCGCCGAAGGCCGATTGCTTCCAGCCGCCGAATCCATGCGGCGCAACCGGCACCGGGATCGGCACGTTGATGCCGACCATGCCGGCCTCGACCCGTTCCGCGAAGCGGCGCGCGGCCTCGCCGGACCGGGTGAACAGCGCGACGCCATTCCCGTAGGTGTGTGCCGAGGCGAGCTCGATGCCCTCATCGAGGGTCCGCACCCTCATCATCTGCAGCACCGGGCCGAAGATCTCCTCCCGGTAGCTGCGCATGCCGGGGCGCACGTGATCGAAGAACGAGGGCCCGAGGAAGAAGCCCCGTTCATGGCCCGGCACGATGAGGCCGCGTCCGTCGACGACCAGCTCGGCGCCTTCATCGACGCCCATCGCGACATAGTGTTCGATGCGCTGCTTGTGTGCCGCCGTGACCACCGGACCATAATCCGCGTCGACGTCATCGGGGGCCCCTACGCGCAGGCGCCCGATGGCCGCGATCAGCCGCCCGCGCAGCGCGGCGGCCGTGTCATCGCCGACCGCGACGACCACCGACAGGGCCATGCACCGTTCGCCGGCGGAGCCGAATGCAGCGCCGACGATGGCCTCGACGGCCTGATCGAGGTCGGCGTCGGGGAGCACCAGGCCGTGGTTCTTGGCGCCACCCATGGCCTGGACGCGCTTGCCGGCCGCCGCGGCCGTTGCATAGACATGCCGGGCGACGGCCGAGGATCCGACGAAACTCACCGCCTTGATGGCCGGAGCCGCCAGAATCGCGTCGACCATCACGCGGTCACCGTGCACGACGTTCAGGATGCCCTCCGGAGCGCCGGCTTCCCGCAGCAGCCCCGCGAGCGCGACGGCCACTGACGGGGTGCGTTCGGAAGGCTTGAGGATGAAGGCATTACCGCAGGCAATCGCCGGCCCGAGCATCCACAGCGGAATCATCGCGGGAAAGTTGAACGGGGTGATGCCGGCGGTGACGCCCAGGGGCTGGCGCATCGACCAGACATCGATGCCGGGGCCGACGCCCTGTGAGAACTCGCCCTTGAGCAGCTGGGGAGCACCGCACACGAAATCGATGACCTCGAGGCCGCGCTGGATGTCGCCCCGGGCATCGGCCAGGATCTTGCCGTGCTCACTCGCGAGCAGCTTCGCGAGGGCCGGCATGTGCTGTTCGATCAGCGCCTTGAAGCGGAACAACACCTGTGAGCGGCGCTGGGCGCTGCTCGCCGCCCATCCCGGCTGCGCCGCCAGCGCAGCCTGCACCGCCGCGTTCAGCTCCGCTTCGCCGCCGAGCGGCACGAGGGCCTGGACCGCTCCGGTGGCCGGATCGAACACCTCGCCCCGGCGGGAGCCGGTCCCGGGTGTTTCCCGACCCTGGATGTAATGAAATACCTGCCGCATCGGTCTGCACATATACACCATCGAACCGCGGTGCGCGATGCAATGCCCGAAGGAGACCGTATGTCGATCAGATTCCTGATAGCGGCCTGCGGGCTGCTCCTGGCCGCGGGCAGCGGGCCGGTGCTGGCCCAGGCGCCGTCCTCGGCCCCGCCCCCGAATCCCTTTGCCGGCATGGTCCGCTTCGGCGGCACGGTCGCCAGTGCCGCCGCCAACACCTTCGTGGTCCACTCCGAGGACGGTGGCGATGTGAGCTTAAGCCTGCCCGAGAAGCTCAATATCATGGTGAGCGGCAAAGGCACGGTGGCCGACCTCGCCGCCGGCAAGTTCGTCGGCTGCACCGCCGTGAAGCGCGCGGACGGCCTGTTGCACGCCACCGAGTGCCACATCTTTCCGGAAAGCATGCGTGGCATGGGCGAGGGGCACAATCCGATGGGACCGCCGGACACGACCATGACGAACGGCAACGTCGCGACCCTGACCAACGGTCAGGTCGCCGCAACCTCGGCCGGCGCGACGGTGACCCTCCGTGTCGCCTACAAGGGTGGCGAGCAGGCCATCGCGGTGGGTCCCGACGCCACCGTCACCCGGATCGGCGCGGGCACGCCGGACATGATCAAGCCGGGCGTCAAGGTCACGGGCGCCGCCAGAGCGGCCCCCGATGGCAGCGCCCAGGTGGTGTTCCTGAGCCTTACCCCCTGACCCCGGGCTCGTAGATCACGAAGCGCTTGCGCGTGGGCTCGAGGACTTCCCAGCTGCCGCTGAAGCCGGCCGGGATGATGAATTCCTCGCCTGCGCCCACCGTGACCGCGTGGCCCGCGTCGTCCGTGATCACGCTGCGGCCTTCGAGCATCTGGCAGTACTCCTCCTCGGTGTAGAGGATCTTCCAGCGACCCGGTTCGCTGTGCCAGATGCCGGCCATGAAGCGGCCGGTCGGATCGGTGTACTGCAGCCACACGGTCTGGCGGGGGTTGCCCTGCAGCAGCTTCTGCGCCGGCAGGAAGTATTCCTCCCCCGCTCCCGCCGCGGCGGCCGGAATCCTCCGCACCGAAACCGGCACCATGGCCGCCTCAATACTCCCTGAAGTGATCGAGCTTCGCCTGCGGGCTGGGCAGGTGCACGCCGGTGACCCAGCCCGGGCGCATGCCGTACGGCACCGACAGCAGCACGGCTTCGACCTGGCTGATCTGACCGGCGGCGTTGACCTGGAAGACCTCCTGGGTCATCCAGGTCCAGGGCCCCGTATTGCGCACCTTGAACTCGCGTCCGTCCTTGAGGGTGTAGCCGCGCACCGTGGCGTCATGGTCGAACAACGCTGCGGCGTAGACCAGGCCGCGCTCGGGGTCCACGGCGAGAATGCGGCGATTGCGCAGCCGGGTGTCCTCACGGTAGTACCCGAGCCCGAAGGCCTTCGCACAGGGCAGGTTCCCCGCTCCGGGCTGCGCCCCGGATGCGACCGGATTATTGGTCGTCGGTGTCTCGTTCTCCAGTCGGTGGCAGTCCGGCGCGAAGGCCGGCGGCTTCTCGCCGCGATTGCCCTCCAGACCGGTGTAGTAACCATCGGCGATGGCCGCCAGTTGCGCGGGCGTGCGGCGGGCGCTCACCGGCAGTTCGGCCATGAACTGCGCCCGGGGCTGGCCGTCGATGCCGGCGTCCTTGGGCGTGCCGAACATCGAGCCGCCGGTGGTGCCGCTCAACCGGGCCACCACGCTTTCCATTTCGGTGATCTGCTGATCGATGACGCGCAGGCGCGTGCCGATCAGCACGGGGGCGCCGTTCTCCAGGCCCTTGGCCAGAAACCCGATCGAGCGATCCTGCGGATCGGCGACGAAGAGCCGATAGCTGCCGAGCTTGTCCAGGGTGCGCCACAGTCCATCGGGCAATGTCAGATCGACGCCGTTTTCCGTGTAGCGCGCGTTCAGGGCGAGCGGCGCCTTGTGCGGATCGTGCGCGAGCATGGCATTCAGATAGGTTTCCGCGATCTGCTGCAGGCAGGCGCGGTCGCAGGCTGCCTTGTCCGCCGCGGGCACGGCCGCCGCCGCGAACAGGATGGTGACCGCGACACAGCGTGCCGCCGCCTTCGTCAGAATGTCCATAGGATCCCCCTCTCACGGCCATTCTCCGGCACCCGGAGCAAATGTGGAAGTGCCCCTCAGCCGCTGTTGCGCAGTGCGGTCGCGACCGCGTTGATCGAAAGCTGTATGCCTTCGCGCACCCGCGCGTCGGACTCCCCCGCGCGGTGCCGTTTCAGCAATTCCACCTGCAGCAGGTTCAACGGCTCGATATAGGGCAGGCGCAGCCGGATGGAGGCATCCAGCGCCGGATGCTTCTCGAGCAGCCGCGTCTGGCCGGTGATGTCCAGCAGCGTGTCATGCGTCGTATTCCAGGCCGTCTCGATGCGGTTGAACAGCGTGTCGGCCAGGGTGCGATCCGCCACCAGCGTGGCATAGCGGCGCGCGATGGCCATGTTCGACTTGGCCAGCACCATCTCGAGGTTGTCGAGCGTGGACTGGAAGAACGGCCAGCCCGCCGCCATTTCCCGCAGCAGCCCGCGATCCTTGTAGAGGCTCAGGGCCTGGCCGGTGCCGTACCACCCCGGCAACATCACCCGGGCCTGCGCCCAGCTGAACACCCAGGGAATGGCGCGCAGGTCCTCGATGCGGTCCGACCTGGTGCGCGAGGCCGGACGCGAGCCGATCTTCAGCTCCGCAATCTCGCCCAGCGGGGTCATCTGGCGGAAGAAGGTGTTGAACCCCTCGGTCTCGTAGACGAGCCCGCGGTAGTTCGCGAAGGCCGTGGCGGAGATCTCGTCCATGGCGACGCCATAGCGCGCCACCGTCGCTTCCTCGGCAAGGGAAGTGGGTTCGAGCGAGGCGAGCAGCGTAGCCGCGGTGATCGCCTCGAGATTGGCGGCCGCGCTTTCCGGTGTCCCGTACTTGGCGGCGATGACCTCGCCCTGCTCGGTGATCCGGATGCGCCCCTGCACGGTCCCCGGCGGCTGCGCCCGGATGGCGCTGAACGAGGAGCCTCCGCCGCGGCCCACGGCGCCGCCGCGGCCGTGGAAGATCTGCATCCGCACCTGCGCCTCATCGAACACGCGCGCCAGCGCGCGCGTTGCCTGGTGCAGGCTCCACACGGAGGTGAGGTAGCCGCCGTCCTTGTTCGAATCGGAGTAGCCGACCATCACCTCCTGGTAGCCGCGACGCCGCGCGGCCTTGCGGATCTCCGGCAATGCGAACCAGGCACGCATCACCTGCGGGGCATTCTGCAGGTCACCGATGGTCTCGAACAGCGGCACGACCATGATGGGCGCGGCGCCCGGATCGGCCGGGCGGTACAGTCCCGCCTCCTTGAGCATCAGGTTCACCTCGAGCATGTCCGAGACGCTTTCGCACTTGGAGATGTTGTACGTGGTGATGCAGCCGGCACCGAAGCGCTCATGCGCCCGGGCCGCCGCGCGCACGATCGCCAGTTCCGACTGGGTCTCCTCGGTGTAGCGGGAGTAAGGGCTCCACAGCAGCCGTTCGCTCGCGAGTTCGCTGCGCAGCAATGCCACGCGGGCGCCCTCCTCGAGGTCCTGGTAGCGGGCCTGCACGCCGGCCACGCCGAGCAGGTCGGATACCACCCGCGCGTGCACGTCGGAATTCTGGCGCAGGTCGAGCGTCGCGAGGTGAAAGCCGAAAGTGTCGACGGCGCGGATCAGGCGCCCGAGCGCGCCTCCGGTGGCCAGCAGGCCTGCACCTCTTTGGGCCAGGGAGTGGGCGATGGCGACCAGATCGGTGCGCAGCTCCTCGGGGCTGCGGTACGCGACACCGGGAACCGTCGCGCGCCGGGAGGGTGCACGCCCAGTGATCTGTTCATAGGTGGCGGCGAGGCGCGCATAGCAGCCGGTCAGGGCGCGCCGATAGGGCTCGTCCCGGCGCGCCGGACTGGTGTCACCGCTCGCCTCCGCCAGCGCCATGACTTCCGCGGTCGGGGTGGCCAGTTCGCTGGAGATGGACAGCTCGGCACCGAGCGCATTCAGCTGCTGCAGGTAGTTGTCGAGCACCGCGCCGGCCGAACGGCCCAGGGCATAGTCGAGCGTCGCCGCGTTCACGTTCGGATTGCCGTCGCGGTCCCCGCCGATCCAGCTGCCGAGCCTGAGGAAACTGCGCGGCCGCTGCGGCAGGCTGCGCTCCCAGCGCGCATAGAGCATCGGCAGGACCGGCAGGAAGATGTCACGCAGGTAGGCGAGCGCGATCTCCACCTCGTCGGCGACGATGATCCGCTCACGCCGCAATGGCCGTGTCTGCCACAGCAGGGCGATCTGCCGCAGCAGCCCCTGTTCGATTTCCTCGCCTGCGGCGGACTGCTGCAGGCCCTGGTCACGCAGCCGCATCAGATCGGCGATGCGGTTGCGATGATCGATCATGCTCTTGCGCATGACCTCGGTGGGATGCGCCGTCAGCACCGGCACGATGAGCGCGCGATCCAGCAGCTGCGCGACCTGGTCGGCCGCGATGCCCCTGGAGGAGAGCCGCTCGAGGGCCGCCGCGACATCCTCGCCGGGCCGGGTGCCGGTGCCCTGGCGATCCTCGGCGAGATTGGCGAGCATCGAGAAGAGCATGAAGCTGCGCACGAACGCCAGCGTGTCGTCCAGACTCAGGGCCTCGAGGGCGCGCGCCATGGCGGCCGCGTCGGAGAGGCCACGGTGCAGGTCCACGGAGCGCGCGCGGATGTACTCGATGCGTTCGAACAGTTCAGCTCCGCCGTAGGCCCGGATCACATCGCCGAGGAGCTTGCCGAGGTAGCGGATGTCCGCGTTCTGACTGATCGGTTTCGGGGCGGGTGTCACGCGGGGGCTCCGTGGCGCCGGGGCGATTGAGTATGAACCACCCGGCCATCATGCAAGAAGCTGGCCGATTGCGCCGGCACCGCCGTGGTGCAGCGCAGCCGCCAGCGCCGCCTCACCAGGTGATCTTGACGCCTGCGAACCAGGTCCGCGGGGGGCTCGGGCTCAGGGTACGCGGATCCGTCAGGTCGAAATTCGGCGGCAGCCCGTCGAGTTGCGCGAACGCGCCATAGGTGTAGTAAGTGCGGTCGAAGAGATTGTCGACCCCCGCGAACAGCTGCAGCGAGGGTGAGAGCCGGAAGCCCGCGTGCGCATCGACCACGGTCCAGGACGGCAGCGGCGGCTCCTGGTTGGAATTGTCTCCGGCCAGGAACTGGCTGCTGCTGAATCGTGTGTCCACGCCCACGTCGAGCTGTGGCGTCGGGGAGTACTCCACTTCCGCCGTCAGCCGGTTTTCAGGGTTCAGCGGAATGCGATCGCCGGGATGGACCTGGATATTGCCGTTGGCATCGGCGGCCGGGCTGTTGGACGACAGGGTCAGGCTGTCGCGATAGGTGGCCTGCACCAGCGAATAGCTCAGGTTCAGCGCCCACTGCGGCAGCTTCCACGATATCCCCGCCTCGAGCCCCTGCCGGAGCGTGGCGCCGGCGTTGGCGAAGTAGCCGAAGCCGTTGATGGCGGTCGCGAGCAGGATGATGTCGTCGCTGTTGCGGGTGCGGAACGCGCCGAGGTTCCACTTCACGGAGCCGGGCAGTCCTTCGCCGGTCAGCGCGCCGCGCAGGCCGAACTCCACGGTGCGCGAGACCACCTGCTTCAACGCCGGGTCGGACACGAGGAAGGCATCGAGCAGACAGGGGGATTGCGGATTCGCGCAGGACAGCTCGGCGGCCGTCGGGGCACGGTTGGACTGCGAGTAGCCGGCGTAGGCCGTCATCGATCCGGAGAGCCTGAAGGTGAGTCCGAGACCAGGATTGAGCCGGCCGTAGCCGTGGCTGGCGTTGAGCGCCGTGCCGAGCAGGTCCCGCAGGTCGATGTCGGCATGGTTGTAGCGCACGGAGAGCGTGCCGGTGAGTCGCCCGGTGATGTCGAAGGCATCGACGGCGTAGACGCCGGTGTAGCGCGTGGTCGGCTGCACCGACACCGGTTCCTCGATCGGCGGGGAGGCGGTATCGCTTTGCCCCTGATCGATGATGACACCCGAACCGGCCACGAACAGGTTCGGCCCGATCGAGCCGAGTTCACCGTAGGCCGAATACCGCGTGCTGCTGTCGTCGAATGCGGCACCGACGGTGAGGTGATTGTCGTGACCCGCGAGGGGCGCGGTGAGTGTCGCCTGCAGCGTGCCGCCCGTGGTCTGCGTGGCGGTACGGGTATGGTCTATCTCACCGGGTGTCGCGCCGTCGGCCAGCACGCTGGTCGGCACGGGATTGCCGCCGCTGTCGTACAGCAGGTCGGCGGGATACTGATTTGCGCCTTCCAGGCAGAAGAAGCCGTCGTTGTTGCCGCACGGCTGCACATCGGTCGTGTTGCCGTCCAGCAGCTGCTGCCCGAAGTGCCGGTGATAGACATCGGCACTCAGCTGTAACGTATCGGTCAGCTGGTACTGGCCCGTGAGCTGGACCATCTGCATCCGGTTGTGCATGGACTGGGGAAAGGTGAACACCGAGCGCGGATCCGCCGCCAGCATTTGCACCGGAGTCGGACCGACGGCGGCGATGGCATTGTCGGCCGCGGTGACCGACAGGTGCAGGCGGACCGGCCCGGACTCGTAGCCGAAGTCCGCAAAGCCCTGCCGCAAGCGCGTGGGCGAGACTTCGCGGAATCCATCATCCGTGACACCCCCGACGGCGCCGAAGAAACCCAGCGTTCCATCGTTCACGCCGTAGGCGCCGTACCCGGTGACGTTGCCGAACCGGCCGCCGGAGAGCTCCAGATCCGCGCCCGGCGAATTGAAGCCGTTCTTCATCTGCAGGGTCACGGCGCCGCCCAGGGCGTTCAGCCCGAAGACGGTGTTGTTGCTCTCGACGGTCATGCGCCGTACGGCGAACTGCGGCACCAGGTCCCAGTTCACCGAGTCACCGAGCGCCTCGTTCAGGCGCGTGCCGTCCTGGTAGACCGCCAGGCCTTCGGCCACCCCGGAAATGGGCGAGGCCTCGAAGCCGCGGAACACGAAATCCGGCTGGTACTGGCTGCCCTGCTCCTCGGTCAGACTGACGCTGGTCAGGCGGCGCGCGGCCGCCAGGGGAATGATCGTGGAGCCGTGGTCGGGATCCAGGTCATCGCCGCCCAGGGTCTGCACGTTGCCCGGCACCTTGTCGATCGCGATGCCGGTGCCCGGCAGCGGCGCCTGGCCGACGACCACCACTTCCGGCAGGTCCGCGCGCGCAACCTGCACGATGGCCGCGAGCACGGGAATCGACGCACGGCGGAATATGGCATGGCGGCTCTTCGACATCGGATGCTGGTCCCCACTTGACCTGCACGGTCAGGGTCCGGAGAGTACCGAATCATCTTCGGGAGAATTTCCCGAGATTTGGATGGTCGAAACTCACGTGAACCGTATTTCCCTGATCGCCGCCGCCGCAGTGCTCTTCGGTGCTGTCGCCACGGACTGCTGCGCAGCCGCCGGGCCTGCGTACGGCATCACGGACTACCACGCGCCGCGGGCGTGGCTCGGGATGCCGCATGACATCGACCACGGCGTGCCCCCGCTGCTCTCCCAGACGGGCGTCTTCTCCGACCTGCGGACCCTGACACCGGCGCCGGGCCTGATTCCCTATGAGCTCATCGTGCCGTTCTGGTCCGACGGCGCCTCGAAGCTGCGCTACATGGCGGTCCCCAAGGGCACGCAGATCGGCTTTACACCGGATGGAGAATGGTCTTTTCCGGCCGGAACGGTATTCGTCAAGACCTTCGAGCTGGCGACGGATGAGGCGCACCCGCAGCTGCGGCGGCGCCTCGAGACGCGCCTGCTGGTGCGGGACGACCGCGGCGGCGTCTACGGCGTGGTGTACAAGTGGCGTGCGGACCTCTCGGATGCCGATCTGCTCACCGCCGGCCAGAGCGAAAACGTGACCATCCGCACCCGCGACGGCGGAACACGTGAACAGCCCTGGGTTTACCCCAGTCGCGAGAACTGCCTCACCTGCCACAATGCCCGCGCGGGCGGCGTGCTCGGCGTCAAGGCCCGCCAGCTCAACCGGCTCATGACCTACCCGTCCGGCGTCAGCGACAACGAGCTGCGTACCCTCAATCACCTGCGGCTGCTGCGTCCGGCGGTATCCGACGCGCAGTTGACGGCCCTGCCGACGCTCGCGGCCATGGCCGACGAGTCACGCAGCATCGAAGATCGCGCGCGTTCCTACCTGGACGCCAACTGCGCTCACTGCCACCGGCCCGGCGGCACTGTGGCGTACTTCGACGCCCGGTACAGCACCCCGCTCGACAAGCAGCAGCTCCTGGACGGCCCGATCCTCATCAACCAGGGAATCGACCGGCCGCATGCCATCTCGCCCCACGACATCTGGCGGTCCATCGTCTACATGCGCGTGAACACCAACGGCGACATCCGCATGCCGCCGCTCGCACGGCAGACCATCGACGAGCACGGCGTGAAGCTGCTGCACGACTGGATCGACAGCATGCCGGGCAAGGACGTGCTCGTGCCGCCGAAGATCACGCCCGACGCCGGCACCTATGGCTCTGCCGTGGTCGTGACGATTTCCAGTCCCGACCCCGGCGCGCAGATCCGCTACACGCTGGACGGCAGTGCGCCCGGGCCCCAGGACCCGCTGTATTCGCAGCCGATCACGGTGACCGGACCGACCGTCGTGCGCGCCCGCGCCTACAAGGACGGCATGACCCGCAGCATCACCAGCGAATCGGTCTTCATCGTGGGCCAGCAGTAGCGTTGACGATGGCGACACCCCAGGGGCTGTCGCCGGCCTTGATGCGCGCGATCTCCTTGCCCTGGGCGAGGTCCACGACCGACACGTCATTCGAAGGGCCGTTCGCCGAGTACAGGAACCTGCCATCCGGCGACAGCACGATGCCCCACGGGCGCTTGCCGACCTTGATGGTGGTGTCGATGTCGTAGGAGCGCGCATCGAGCACGGTCACCGTGCCCGCCCGGCCGTCGCTGACATAGACCCTGGCATTGTCGGGACTGACCCGCACCCGCATCGGCCGCGAACCCTTCGGCAGGTTGATCGTGCGGGAGACGGTCGAGGTGGCCGTGTCGATGACGTTCAGCACCCCGGCCGACTCCGACGGAATGAAGCCCACCGGCGCATCGCTGCGGAAGTCCACGCTGCGCGGCCGCGGCGGCACCATGAAATGGGCCACCGTCCGGTAGGTGTGGGCATCGACGACGAGGATGTCCCCGCCGGCCTCGCAGGTCACGTAGATGCGATTGCCGTCGGGGGTCACCGCCACGCCCTCCGGCTCCTGCCCGACCAGGATGATGTGTTCGACCTTGGCCGATGCGATGTCGATGATGCTCGCCGTCTTCACGTCCTCGTTGGAGACGTAGATCTTGCGGCCGTCGGGACTCAAGGTGAATTCCTCGGGGTCCGATCCGACCTTGATCTTGCCGGTGATCCGCCGATCCGCGACATCGATGACGCCGATGCCATCGGCCGACTTGTCGGCGGCGGCGTTGTCGTCGTCATCGTCATCCTTGCCGTGGCCTTTCCTGAAGACCGGGTTGCCGGCCGCATCGAGCTGCGGCGGCCCCTCGATCGGCGTGCCGCTCAGCGCCACGTAGACCGTACGGCCGTCGGGACTGGCGTGGATGCCACGCGGGCGCTTGCCCACGGGCAGGGTTCCGACCACCTGCAGCGAGCCGCCGTCGATGATCGTCACGTCCCCGGACTTCTCGTTCGTCACCCAGACCTGGTAGCTCTGCGCCGCCGCGCCCGGCCGCGGCGCGAGGGCCATCCACGCCAGCGCCAGCACCACCGCGGCGGCCAGGACCGGGCGATGCGCAACGCGGGTGCGGATGCCGGGGGGTGTGGAGTCGATCATGTCGCCCTCGAAGTCGTGTCCAGCCCAACAATGGTAGCACCTGCGGAAACTACCTACTTAAAACATGTATTCAATATGAATATTATTAGGCAGGCCATCTGGGGGGGGAAGCGCCCGATGCAACTGACCCGCTACACCGACTACTCGATCCGCGTACTGACCCATCTGTCGACCTATCCCGACCGGTTGTTCTGCATCGCGGAGATTGCCGAGGCGTACGGCATTTCCCAGAGCCACCTCACCAAGGTGGTTCATGATCTGGGGCAGTCCGGGTATCTGGAGACCGTGCGCGGCCGCAACGGCGGTATCAGGCTGCGCAAGTCGCCCGAGGACATCAACCTCGGGGCCCTCGTGCGGCACACGGAACGCCAGTTCAACGTGGTGGACTGCCCGAACTGCGTGATTGCGCCCGCCTGCCAGGTCAGCAATGTCTTCACCCAGGCGACGCGGGCGTTTCTGGGCGTCCTCGATCAGCACACGCTCGCCGATACCATACCCCGGCGCGCCCAGTTGCACCGGCTGTTCGCGGGCGCCGCGGCCGGCGCGGGGGCCCGATCATGACCCGCCTGGCGCAGCTGGCAGTGATCGGGGCGCTGCTCGCGGCGGCCGGCACCGCCGTCGGCGAAGCGCCGGATGCGCGGGTCGTGGTTTCCGACGGCGGCCTGGTCTACGACCGGGAATATCCCTTCATTCATTATTCCGACACGCCGGTGCACAACGACATCGCGCGCCTGCAGAAGCGGCTCGCCGACGGGACCGTGAAGCTGACGCGCAGTCCCCAGCATGGCTACCTCGAATCGGTGCTGGCGGCGCTCAACATCGACCCGGACTCGCAGACCCTGGTGTTCTCGAAGACCAGCCTGCAGGTGGATGTCATCAGCGAGACCACCCCGCGCGCGATCTACTTCAACGACGACACCTATGTCGGGTGGGTGCAGAAGAGCGGCCTGCTCGAAATCGTCACCATGGACGCGGACCGTGGACCGGTCTTCTACACCCTGTCCGCCGCGGAGATCGAACCGAAACTGGAGCGCGAGAACCTGCGCTGTCTCGTCTGCCACGATTCGTATGCGGAAATGGGCGGCGGCGTGCCGCACTTCCTGTTCGAGTCCACCTACGAGACACACGGGAAGAATCTGATTCCGGACGCCGTCGCGCGCGAGATCACCGATCAATCGCCGGTCTCGGAGCGCTGGGGCGGCTGGTATGTGACGGGCGAGGACGGCGGCGCCCTGCACCTCGGCAACATCGTGGCGCCGGATGGCCGCACACCCGTCAATCTGGAGAAGGTCAGGCGCGGCAGCCTGCCGTCCCTCGCCCCACTGGTCGACACCACGCCCTACCTGCGCCCGACCAGCGACATCGTGGCGCTGCTGATCCTCGAGCATCAGGTCACCGTGCACAACGAGATCATCCACGCGAACTTCAAGTCGCGCGTGCTGCTCAACCGGGAGCCGTCGAACAGCGATGCGGCGGCGCTGCATCTGTCACAGCTGCCGCCGCGTCTGCAGCAGCGGCTCGCGCTGATGCTGCGCCCCCTCGTGGACGCGCTGCTCATGAGCAATGCCGCCCCGCTGCCGAGCCGGGTCGTCGGCACGAGCGGCTATGCCGCCTGGTTCCAGGGCCAGGGACTGAAGGATCCGCAGGGCCGCTCGCTGCGGCAGCTGGATCTCCATTCCCGTGTATTCCGTTATCCCTTGAGCTTCCTGGTCTACTCGGAAGGATTCGACGCCCTGCCGCTATGCGCGCGCGAACAGGTGTACGGCCAGATCGCGGCGAGCCTGCGCTCGCCCGAGGCGGGAACGGCCGCAAACCGCCCCGCCGCCGCCGACCGCCAGGCCGCCTTCGAGATCCTGCGGGCGACGAAACCCGAATTCGCGCGCTACGTGGGCACGCTCACCGACTAGTGCTGCTCGTGCGCGCCCACCGCGGCCGGCGGTGCCCCGGGCTGGGGGTTGTTCTTCAGCTGATTGGCCTGGTCGATGATGAAGGCGCGGATCAGGGCGCTGTCCGCCGGCTGCAGCGCCTCGGCAAATGAGGCCATGCCCCGGGCCGCGAGCAGCCCCTTCAGCACGATGGCGTCGAAGCCCTCCTGCGACCACAGCAGCGGCGTGCGCGTCAGGTCCGGGAAGTTCGCGCCGCGGGTCTGGCCGCGATCACCATGGCAGGCGGCGCAGTTGCGCGCGTACAGCTGCTCGCCGCGCTGAACCTGCTCCGCGGTGGCCGTCGCCGCCGGCGGCAACAGGGCACGCGGCGTATACGGCTGGGGAGCCGGCAGCTGCGCCGTGCCGCCGAGCGCGTACACCAGCATCCGCGAGTGATTCGGGGCGTAGTAGTCACCACCCTGGACCGGGCCGCCGACGCTCACCGCCACGTACTGCTTGCCGTCCACCTCGTAAGTGATCGGCGCGGCCAGCACGGCCGTCTGGGTCTGGGCGGTCCACAGAACCTTGCCCGAGGTGGCATCGAAGGCGCGGAACTCGTTGCTGGTGCCTCCGCCCTGGAATACGACGCCACCCGCCGTCGCGACCGCGCCGCCCGTCGGGCCCTGGTTCTCCGGGCCGCCCCATACTTTGCGCCCGGTCTGCGGATCGATCGCCTGCAGGTAGCCGACGAACTTGTTCACCGCTTCGGGATGTTCACGGTAGTAGGTGAACTGGGCGCCAAAGTCGATGCCGAGGTTGTAGCCGACGGGGTTGGGTGTGTAGGTCGGATCGAAGACCATCGGAAAGGTCGCGATCTGCGTCGGTACGTAGAGCAGTCCGGTGAGCGGACTGTAGGCATTGGCATGCCAGCCATGCGCGCCCTGCACGCCGGGGCTCAGGTTGATGGGCTTGCCCTCGGGGTAGCGGGCCTCGGGCCGGGTGCGCGGCCGCCCAGTCTTCAGGTCCACGCCGTCAGCCCAGTTCACATCGACGAACGGCGTCGCGTTCAGCAGCTTGCCGGTGCTCGCCTCGATGACGTAGAAGAAGCCGTTCTTGCTGGGTTGCAGCAGCACGCGCCGTTGCGTGCCGTGGAACTTCATGTCCACCACCGCGAGCGGGCTCACGGCGTCGTAATCCCAGGTGTCGGCAGGGGTTTCCTGGTAGTGCCATACGTACTGGCCGGTATCGACGTTCAGCGCGACGATCGACGCGAGGAACAGGTTGTCCTTGTTGCTGGGATCCCGGTAGCGGTCGTTCCAGGGCGTGCCGTTGCCGACGCCGAAGTAGACGAGGTTCGTGACCGGATCGAACACGATCGAATCCCACACGGTGCCGCCACCGCCGAGCTTCCACCACTCCCCGCCCCAGGTCTTCGCGGCCTTGCGCATGGCTTCATTCTCGAAACCGTCCCGCGGATTGCCCGGAATGGTGTAGAAGCGCCAGTCGAGCTTGCCGGTTTCGGCGTCGTAGGCGCTGATGTAGCCGCGCACTCCGTATTCGCCGCCGGACTCGCCGATCAGCACCTTGCCCTTGGCGACGCGCGGTGCGACCGTGATCGAATAATGCTTGCTCGGATCGATGGTCAGCACCGACCAGACTTCCTTGCCCGTTGCGGCATCGATCGCGACCAGGCGGCCGTCGAGGGTGCCGAGGTAGATCTTGCCGTTCCAGGCCGCGATGCCGCGATTGACAATGCCGCAGCAGACATTGCGGATCCAGGCACCCGGGGTCTTCGGGTCGTACTGCCACAACGTCCGGCCGGTGCGCGCATCGAATGCATACACCTTGCTCCAGGCGGTGGAGACGTAGATCACGCCATCGATCTCCAGCGGCGTCCCGGCCTGGGTCAGGTTGGTGTCGTAGTCCGCGAACCAGGCGAGCCCGAGCCGCGACACATTGTCCTTGTTGATCTGGGTCAGCGGGCTGAAGTGCTGCTCGGAGTAGGTGCCGCCGTAGGACATCCAGTTGGCCGCCGTCGCGGCCGGATCGAGCATGCGCCTGGCGTTCACGTCGGCCGGGCCGGCCGCCGTCGCGGCGCGAGAGCCTGCGAGCAGCGACATGGCGGCGACCAGCGTCGCGAGCAGCGAACCTGGATTCAATCGGCGCATCGGCATTCCCCCCGGACGGTCCCGCGTTTGAAGTTGGCATCCGCGGCCGGCGATTGTAACCGCAAACAGGTATTGTGTGCGGATGCGCCCGGAACACCCGCATCAGCGGCTGCAACAGCGACTCGGTTCCCGTCACGAACTGTGCGTGTACGGCGCGGGCGGCCTGCTGGCGCTGTCGGGCGCCGGCTGGCTGGTGTGTCATTATCTCCTGCGCGCCGCCGGACCGGGACCGCAGCCTCTCGAGGTGTGGTGGTTGCGGCTGCATGGCGCAGCGCTGCTGGCTTTCCTGGTGGTCGTTGGCACGGTCATGCCCGTCCACATGCTGTACGGGTGGCGGCGGCGCATGAACCGGGGGTCGGGAATCGCATTGCTGCTGCTGCTCGGGCTGCTGGCGCTGTCCGGCTATGGCCTCTACTACCTGGTGAACGATGAGTGGCGAGCCTGGACCGGCGTCGTCCATTGGATCACGGGACTCGCGGCCGTCGGGCTGCTCGGGCTGCATGCGCTGCTCGGCAAGCGGGTCGCGCGCCGGCAGTCAGTTCACCACCGGCTCGAGCCGGATGCACTGCGCCCGGCAGGCTTCAAACACCGCGGCGGCCACCGCTGAGGATCCGAACAGCGCGACCTTCGTCAGGGCATCGGCCGTCATGCAGGTCGCCGCCCGGACGCTGACGCTGTCGCGCCCCGCATAGGCCCTGTCGGTCGCGGGATCCACCAGGGCGCACACCGCCCCGCCGTGCACCTGCCGCTCGCTCCCGAAGGCCGAAGAGGTGGCCAGCGCCTCGTTGTGCAGCCTCAGTGAGTGGGCCGGCGCATGCGCACTGCAGGGATGCCGGATCACGGCGGTATGCTCGCCTGTGCCCGCGACCCGCAGGTCGCCGCCGGCATTGACGACGATTTCGCGGATTCCGAGCTGCAACAGTCGCTGCACGGCGAGGTCCACGGCGTAGCCCTTGGCGATTCCACCGAGGTCCAGCGACACAGGTCGGTGAAAGCGCACGCCTTCGTCCGTCAGCTCGATGTCGCGCCAGCTCGCCCGCTGCGGGGGGCGCGGCGGTAGCTGCCGCGATGGGGCGTGTCGCGGCAACAGTCCCCACCGGGCCAGCGTTGCGCCCGTGCAGGGATCAAACGCGCCGTCGCTGAGCCGTGCGATCCGCAGCGCCGCATCCAGCACGGCCCGGGTGTGTGCATGCACCCGCGCAATACCGCCGGGCGCGCACCGGTTCAGGCGCGACAGCTCGCTGTCGGCGTCATGCCAGCTCATCAGGGCGTGCACGACGGCGATTTCACCGAATGCGGCATCGACCGCGGCGTGCAGGTCCACCGGTGCCAGCGGGGCGGCAACGCTGATCTGCGTGAGCGTCCCCAGCAGCGGCCGGGCGCGCCTGACCTGGTTCATCGTCCGGCGAAGGCGATCGCGTAGGTGGCCAGCAAACGCCGGATGCCGTCGGTCACGTGCTGGCTGGACAGGGTCGCGCCGCTGATGTTCTGGATGCCGCGGCCCACCTTGACGCTGGCGCCATGCTGCAGCCCCACGAACTGGTGCAGCCAACGGGAGTTTCGCACCTCGCCGCCGTAGGCCTCGCGATACTCGAGGATCTCGACCTCGCGGATCCTGCCGTCATCGATGGCCACGGCATAGCGGATCAGGTCGTGCTTGCCGATCACCGAATCGGTGAAGAAGTATCCGCCGGGGGCTTTCCAGGCAGCGAGGGACCCGGGATACACCGGCACGCCGCAGTCCTTTTCGATCGCCGCGAGGTCCGCGGCCGACAGCACCACCGGGACCGGCACCAGCGTCTGGCCGGGGAACATCAGCGCCTGGGCCTGCTCCACGGACAGATACACCATGGCCTGCGCGTCGTGACTGATCACGAGCGCCGCGGGCAGTACCAGGAAGCGCGGGTTCATCATTCAGAACGCCAGACCGAGGCCCAGGTCGAACCGCGAGAAATCCTTGTTGACGCCGAACACCTGGTAGTCGGCCTTCAGCACGATGTGCGGATCGAGGTAGAAATTGGCGCCGAAGGTCCAGACCCGATCATTCGATCGCGGCCAGGGCAGACCGTCGGAGGCCAGACCCGCCGGCGTCGTCGTGAATCCCTGGGGGATCCCTTCGTAGGCATGGCCCATGTCATAGCGTTCCCAGCGCGCGAAGGGGCTGAAGCGATAGCTGTCCGTCTGCCAGAGCGTATAGGCCGCCTGCAGATAGTAGCCGAGGAACTGCGCCGGCAGCGGATTTGCGACACCGGCGTTGTCGAGGTTGTAGGTGGCGGTGCGCGAGATCTGGCCGCGTGCGTAGACCGCGGAAATGTCCGCGGCGCCCGGCGTCCAGCGGGCATGCGTTTCCCACAGCGTGATGCGGCTGTCGGGCAAGCCGGCCGGGACCACCGGAATCGCAAGCTTCCCGGTGAACGCCGCCGCGCCGGCCAGGACTCCGGGGACGGGGGTGTAATTCAAGGACAGGTACTGCGAGAGATTGCGGGCATTGGACAGGGCCAGCTCCTGGTGCATGGCCTGCATGGGTGCCACGGAACCGTCTTCCAGGTCGAGCGCCGTGCGGTACTGCGGATTCTCGGGATTGTTGTTCCAGCCTCCGAGGTCAAGGCCGGTGGTCACGCCCAGGTCCCACTTCAGTCCATAGTCGGTCGCGCCATGCAGCGCGACGCCACCCTCGCGCCAGGTGCTCGGGATGATCAGCGTTTCGACGAAATTGCGTTGCACGCCATAGAAGTTGGTCGGTTCATGATGTTCGTTCAGCAGTCCGAACGGCATCAGGAGGAGCCCGGCCTTCACGCCGGCCCGGTCATTGAGCTGCCGGTCGATGTAGAACTGTTCGACTTCGAACTCGCCCTTGTCGGTGGCCGAGGCCACCGCGTGCTCCACCTCGTATTCGGAGTTGAACAGCGTCGAGTCATCGAAGCGATAGCCGATGCCGAATACGGCGCGCGCCAGGTCGAACTGCGAACGCGCATTGTCATGTACGGGATGGGTGTAATACACCTCGCCATAACCCCACAGCGACAGGTCCGGGGAAATGCCGCCGGCGGGCTGCCCGGCGGCCGCAGCCGCTTGACCGGTCGGCGCGGCCTGCTGTGTCTGCGCCTGCTTCTCCTGCGCCGCAGGCGCTTCGTTCCGGCTCTTCAACTGCTGCAGCTGCTGCTGCAATGCCGTCAGCTGCTGCTGCATCTGCTCGACGCGCTGCTCCAGCGCCGCGACGGGATCGGCCGGGGCATCGGCCGCGAGACTGGAACGCAGCGGCAATAGGGGCGCCATGAGCAGACACAGGGCGGGCAGGAATTTCACGGCAGCTTTCATGGGTTGGTTGTCCCGGCGGTTGAAGAGGAATTCGCGCCGCTGACGGCCGCCTGGCACTGCGCGGGCAGCACCTGGGCGGTCGGATTCTGCGGGTCATAACCATCGGTCAGCGCGCACAGGAAGGCGATCATGTCGTTGATGTCACCGGGCGACAGCGCGGGGCTGTCACCCAGATGACGGTTGTAGGGAATCTCCAGCGTATTGACGTTGCCGACGTAGGCGCCGTCACTGCCCGGCACATTGATATCGACGACGAAGAGGCCGCCGTAGATGGCCGGCAGATCATCGAACTTCGTGACGCTCCCCGCGGCCGTGAGCGGATAGAACTGGTCCGGATTGGTGTCCCGGCGCACATAGAAGCCGAGCGCATCGGCGAGCGTCGCGAACTGCCCGTTGTGAAAATACGGGGCCGTGACTGCGATATTCCGCAAGGTCGGAACCTTGAATCTTCCGCACAGGCCGAACAGGTTCAGTCCCGGGCTGTCGCGGAAGGGTCCGGAGATCCCCAAGTCGTAGTACGGGTGCACGCCGTCGGAGCCGTTGACCGGCGTGTAAGCCGGCGCGGCCGTATCGCTGTTGGCGGGAATGTCCGGATTGCGAGGCACGCCCAGGTTGTCGTAGCTGAAGTCCGTGAACAGTGGCGGTGTCACCCCGTCGCCGGACGTGCTCGGATGGCAGGCCGCGCAGTTGCCCCGTGAGGGGTCGTTGAACGCGGCGAGACCCCGCAATTCCTGTGCGCTCAACTGCGCCTTCCCGCCGATGAAGGCGTCGTACTTGCTGCTGAAGGGATGAAATTGCGGGTCCTCGGTTTCGAAGGCGGCGAGCGCGGCACCCATGTCCTTGAGGGCCGTCGCGGGATCGGCGAGCACCGCTTCGCCATAGAGCGCCACGAAATCGGCGAGATAGGGCCGGGTCTGCAGCCGCGCGATCACCGCGGCGGCATCGGCGTTGGCCATCTCGAAGGGCGTGATGAAGGGCAGTGCCGCCTGCTCGGCCAGCGTGCCGGCGCGCCCGTCGCGGAAGAAGCCGCCGTGGGGATTGCCGCTGGCATCGAAGGAGAACGCCGGGATGTAGGAGGCGTACAGGAGCGAGGGCGTGTTGCGGAATCCGGGTTCATCCATGCCGGGCCCGCCGAGCGGCACCGGCGAGCCATGATCCGGTCCGGTCGGTGTCGGATCCGAGGCAAAGGCGAACTGCGCCACGTGGCAGGTCGCACAGGACTGTTGCCCGGAGACCGAGAGCGTCGTGTCGGAGAAGATCTTCCGCCCCAGCTCGGCCGCCGCCGACAAGGTCGTTCCCGGGCTGCTGCCGGCACCGGTGCCGGACTGCCCGCCGCAGCCGGCCAGACCAGCGGCCGCGACGAGGCCGGAAACCATCGCAAGGGCGGTCGCGGGCCGGCGATGCAACATAAGGTGATGAGGGATCCGGACCCAAAAAAACGGGATGCAATCTTAATGCGAGGAATTCGCATTTGCAATCGTATTACTGCATCCGGCTTGGGACTAGAATCAGGCGCATGCTGGTCGTCACGACCGAGAATGTCGCGGGTCACCGCATTCGCGAAACCAAGGGGCAGGTCTTCGGCGTCGTCGTGCGCAGTCGCGGGCTCGGCGGCAACATCATGGCGGGCCTGCGATCCCTGGCGGGCGGGGAAATCATCGAATACACCCAGATGCTGGAGGAAGCCCGCCGCCACGCCGTGGACCGGATGGTGAAGAACGCGCGCCTCATGCAGGCCAATGCCATCGTGATGATGCGATTCGACTCCTCGGAAATGGGCCAGACGATGAGTGAAGTCGTGGCCTACGGCACCGCGGTCATCATCGACCCGCTGCCCTGAGGCGCCATGCTGCGCAAGGCACTGCTGCTGTGCACGCTGGTCCTCGCCGGGGTGGGCGTGTGGCTGCTCGGCAGGCGCCTGTGGGCACCCGGTTTCCAGGCGCTCGGCGTTGCCGCCCTGCTCTTCCTGGGCATCGCCTTCGAGAACTGGCGCTACCGCACCGGACCGGCGCCGCCGGGCGCGACGTGGCAGCGTACCGACGAGAAGTTCGCCGACCCCGTGAGCGGCGAGGAAATGCAGGTCGAGTACGATCCGGTCTCCGGCGCGCGGCGCTACGTGCCCCGCTGATCAGGCGCCGCGATATCGCCTGACTTTCTGATGCTGCTCGCCGAGGCCGTCGATGCCGAGGCGGATCTCATCCCCCTCCTGCAGGAACCGCGGCGGATTGCGCCCCATGCCCACTCCGGCCGGCGTTCCGGTGCTGATGACATCGCCCGGCTGCAGGCTCATGAACTGGCTGACGTAGTGCACGAGGAAGGGCACGTTGAAGATCATGTCGCGGGTGTTGCCGTCCTGCATGCGCTGACCATTGACGTCGAGCCACAGGTGCAGATTGTCGAGGTCGCCGGCCTCGTCCAGCGTCACGAGGTACGGGCCGAAGGGACCGAAGGTGTCGCAACCCTTGCCCTTGTCCCACTGGCCGCCGCGCTCGATCTGGAAGTGCCGCTCGGACAGGTCGTTGCACACGCACACGCCGGCGATGTGATCCAGAGCGCGCTCGAGGGGGACATAGCGGGCCTCCTTGCCGATGACGATCCCCAGTTCGACTTCCCAGTCGCACTTCTGCGATGCCGGCGGCATCACCACCTCGTCATCCGGGCCCATGATGGCCGAGGTCGCCTTCATGAAGATGATCGGCTCCTGAGGGATCTTCATCTTCGCTTCGGCCGCGTGATCCCGGTAGTTCAGGCCGATGCAGACGAACTTGCCGACCGCGCCGACGGGCTCGGCGACTCGCGCCGTGGCGGGCACCTCCGGGAGGCTCTCGACGCCCAAACCCCGAATCCCGGCCAGACCGCCGGCCAGCAGCGGCCGATCGATGTCCCGGACGATCCCCGACAGGTCGCGGCGCCGCCCCTGAGTATCGAGGACTCCCGGCTTCTCCCGGCCCCTCTCGCCATGACGAAACAGTTTCAAGGTGTCTCCTTCAGCGCCTCTTGCGCGTGCCGGCCGCTGCGCCGATGTCGGCATCGAGTATCGCCCGGGTGTTCTCCCGGATCACGGTCTTGATCATCTGCAGGCGCCGCGCATCGAACTCGGACCATTTCAGCGCCTCGAGGGTGCTCTCCCGGTTCGTGTGGAAGGTCGTCACCTGCCCGAGGATCGCGGCGGCCTTGATGCGGATGGCCTCGTCCGCCGCGTCGCGGCGGGTCGCCACGGCGATCAACCGCGCCACGGTCTGCAGGATGGGTTGGCCGATGTTCTGGCGGATCATGCCCATGGCGGGGCCGGCGCCGTCGGCCTTGCCACGGGTGACGAACCGGCTCCAGCTCTCCGAGCCCGCGGCCACCAGTCCGTCGGCCACGGCATCGAGCAGGCCGCACAGCGCATCGATCGCCTCGATGCGCTGCGTCGGGCCGGTGATCTCCCGCGCCCGGGTCAGCGCCGGCGCGAGGATGCCCAGCATCCGGTCGATGATGAACTGGGCGCAGGCGCGATGCAGACCCTCCTTGCCGCCGAAGTAGTACTGCAGCGCCGGCGGATTGACGCCGGCATCGGCCGCGATCTGCCGGGTCGAGGCCTTGATGAAGCCTTCCGAACCAAACACGCGCAGCGCCGCGGCGATGATCCGCGCGCGGGTTTCCTCGCCTCTGGCATATCCGCCATCTTCGGGATGGCGGCGCTTGATCCGCGTCATGGGCATGCTCGCTCCTCCGGAGCGTAAATGTATTCCACTTGACACAAAAGTTCCAGCCGGACAACATGTGCCGCACGGAATACTTCTGACAGGACCTGCCATGGCTGACGCGCCATCCCCCGCAACCCCTAAGCCCGCTGCCGGCAACGGCGATGGCAACCGGCGCATCCGCATCGGGCTGTTCATCGTGCTCGGGGTGGTGGCGCTCGTCGGCATCGGCTACGGCGTGCGCTGGCTGGTGTATGGCCGTTACATCGAATCCACGGACGACGCCTACCTGCGCGCCGACGCGGTGACGGTGGCACCCCGCGTCAGCGGCTACATCGATCAGGTCTATGTCGTCGACAACCAGATGGTCAGGGCCGGTGATCCGCTGCTGCGCATCGACGCCCGCAACTACCAGGCGGCGCTGAGCCAGCAGGACGCGACCGTCGAGGCGCGCAACGCCGACATCAATGCGGCCGACAACCAGCTCGCCCAGCAAGAGGCCGCGGTCGAACAGGCGCAGGCGCAACTGGTGGGCACCGAAGCCAACGCGAAGTACGCGCGTGAAGAGGCGGAGCGCTACAAGGGGTTGCGCGACGCGGGGGTGGAGACCGACGAGCGTTACGCCCAGGCCGTCAACGAGCGCAACCAGACCGCCGCCGCGGTGCTGGGCGCGCAGGCCAGCGTCAAGGTGGCCCAACGCCAGCTTCAGACCCTGCGCAGCCAGGTCGCGCAGGCCCGCGCGCAGCTGCAAGCGGCCCGGGCCTCGGCCAATACGGCCCGGCTGAATCTGGAGGACACCATCGTGCGGGCCAGCATCGCCGGCCGGATCGGCGACAAGACGGCGCAGCTCGGCCAGTTCGTGCAGCCCGGTACCCGGATGATGTCCGTGGTGCCCGTCCAGGATGTGTACCTGGTCGCGAACTTCAAGGAAACGCAGGTGCGCGACATGCGGGTGGGCCAGCAGGCCACCGTGACCGTGGACGCGATCGGCGACGGGGACATCCCCGGGGTCATCGACAGCTTCGCGCCCGGCACTGGCGCGCAGTTCGCGCTCCTGCCCCCGGAGAACGCCACCGGGAATTTCATCAAGATCGTCCAGCGTGTGCCCGTGCGCATCAGGTTGAAACCCGCGAAGGACATCGCCGCGCGGTTGCTGCCGGGACTGTCGGTCCGGGTCGAAGTCGATACCCGCTCCGGCAAGTAGCGATGAGCGCCGCCAGGACATCCGGTGCAGGGCACGCCGAGCCGAATGCGACGACCCAGGACTGGATCGCCGTGTTCGCCGGCGCGCTGGGCGCGCTGATCGCAACCCTCGACATCTCGATCACCAACTCCGCCCTCCCCCAGATCCAGGGCGAAATCGGCGCCACTGGCACCGAGGGCACCTGGATCGCCACCGGCTACCTGGTGAGCGAGGTGGTGATGATTCCGCTCACCGCCTGGCTGTCACGGCTGCTGGGGATGCGCACCCTGCTGCTCACCTGCGCCGTGCTGTTCACCGCCTTTTCGATCATCTGCGGGGCGAGCCATGACCTGACGACCATGGTGGTCGGCCGCGTGGGCCAGGGCTTCTTCGGCGGCGCGCTGATACCCACGGCACAGACCATCGTGCGCACGCGCCTGCCGCCGCACCAGATACCGGTGGGCATGACGATGTTCGGCCTGATCGTCCTGCTGGGTCCGCTGATGGGTCCGGTGATGGGCGGCTGGCTGACCGAGAACGGCAGCTGGCAATGGTGCTTCTTCATCAACGTCCCCGTGGCCATCGGCCTGGTGAGCCTGCTGCTGCTCGGGGTGCCGCACCAGAAGGCGAGCATCCATGAGCTGGTCGAGGCCGACTGGCCGGGCATCATCGGCATGTCCATCGGTTTGAGCTGTCTCACGATCGTGCTGGAGGAAGGGCAGCGTGACCAGTGGTTCGACTCGAGCCTGATCCGAACGCTGTCGGTGTTCGCGGTCCTGGGCCTCGCGACCCTCGTGATCACCCAGTTCACGAGCCGGCGGCCGGTGCTGAAGCTGCGCCTGCTGAACAACATGACCTACGCGAGCGTGATCATCATCATCATCACGATCGGCATGGTGCTGTACGACATCCTGTACGTGCTGCCGCAGTTCCTGAGCGGGGTTTCCGGATACAACGCCTACCAGTCCGGCCGGATCCTGGCGCTATCCGGCCTGCCGGCATTCGCGCTCATGCCGGTACTGCCGCGCATCCTGCGCATCGGCAACGTCAAGCTGGTGGTCGGCTTCGGGCTGCTGTGCTTCGCGGCGAGCTGCTTCATCGACATCCACCTCACGGCGCAGTCCGCCGGCGGCGACTTCGTCGCATCGCAGCTGCTGCGCGGCGTGGGACAGATCTTTTCCTTCATGCCGCTGAACCAGATTTCCGTCGGGGCGGTCAGTCGCACGGACACCGCGGACGCGGCGGGCCTGTTCAACATGGCACGCAACCTGGGCGGCACGATTGGCCTCGCGCTGCTCGGTGTATTCATCGACCGCCGGGTCGAGAATCATGCCGACACGATACGCGAGGCGGTCAACGCGAATTCGGTGCTGGTGCAGGACCACATCGCCGGCCAGGCCGCGGTGTTCGCAGCGCAGTCCGGAGATGTGCTGCTGGGCCAGCGGCAGGCAATCGCGAACCTGGCGGTCGAGATCCACCAGCAGGCCCTCGTCATGACCTTCTCGGACTGCTTCTGGGTGCTGGCCGTGGGACTGCTGGTCATGATGCCACTGCTGTTCCTGCTGCGCGCGCCCGCCGCGATCCCGAAACCGACCCTCGACGCGCATTGATTGCGGCACATCGGGTAAAGACCAAAGCCATGTCATCGTCAACGAAATCCGTACTCCTCGCCGGTGCCGCGCTGATCCTTGCCGGCTGCACCGTGGGGCCCGATTATCACGGTGCGCCGGTCGTCACGAGCGCCCGGCCATCCTTCGTGCGTGCCGCCGAAGGAGCCGGCGCGCAAGCCGCGCCCCACTGGTGGACCGCCTTGGGCGATGAGCACCTGAATCATCTGATCGATGAAGCCCTCGCCGCGAATCCCGGTGTCGACGTGGCTCGCGCCCGCGTGCGCGAGGCGCGCGCCAACCTGCGCGAGCAGACGGCAACGGGACTGCCGAGCGCCGGCAGCACGGCCGCGTACCTGCGCACCGGCAACGTCACCTCGTTCATCAAGTCGGGCAGCTCGGGCTCGGGAAGCACGGGCGGGGGCTCGGGTGGCTCCGGCGGTTCGAGCGGCGGGGCGCTGAACCTCTACGTGGTCGGATTCGATGCCACCTGGGAACTGGATTTCTTCGGTGGCAACCGCCGCGCGGTCGAAGGCGCGGCCGCCAATGTCGAGGGCTCGGAGGCCGGCGTGGCGGATGCCATCGTGAGCCTCACGGCCGAGGTCGCCCAGTCCTACGTTCGGCTGTGCGACGCCCGCCAGCGCCTCGCGCTCACGCAGCAGAACGTGGACATCGAATCCCGGCTGCTCGACCTGGTGAAGCTGCGCCGCGCCGGCGGCGCAGCCACCGACCTGGACGTGATCCGCGTGAGCAACCAGCTCGATACCACCCGCGCGACGCTGCCGGGCATCAACGCCGCGGTCACCGAACAGCTCGACCGGCTCGCCGCGCTCACCGCGCAGGCACCCGGTGCACTGGATGCCGAGCTCGCGACGGTCGGTGCGGTGCCCTCACCGCCGGCCGCGACGAACGTGGGGGATCCGGCCGGGCTGCTGCGCCGCAGACCCGATATCCGGATCGCGGAGCGCCAGTTGGCGCAGCGCACCGCGGCGGTGGGGCAGAGCGTCGCGGCGCAGTTCCCGAAGGTGACGCTGCTCGGAACGATCGGCTTCGCCGCGCTGCAGCCACAGCACCTGTTCAACAGCGGTAATTTCACCTACCTGGCGGGTCCCCTGCTGCAGTGGACGCCCTGGGACTTCGGCCGCAACCGGGCCAAGGTCGCCCAGGCGGGCGCGGCGCGGGACGAGGCCGAGGCGCACTATCGCCAGGTCGTCCTCGATGCGCTGGCGGATGCCGAGACGGCCCTCGCCCGCTACGGCCAGCAACGCGACGCGGTGTCGGATCTGGACCGCGCCCGGGCCTCGGCCGAAGAGGCCTACCGGCTGACCGGAATCCGGCTGCGCGGCGGCACGGCCACCACGACCGATGTGCTCGATGCCGACAGCCGCCGCAATCAGGCGGTCCTCTCCTATCAGCAGGCACTGGCCCAACTGACCGAGGACTATGTGGCGCTGCAGAAGAGCCTCGGCCTGGGATGGACCGAGCCACCCGGCTGATTTCCCGCCGCGTGCCGGTGGCGTGACGCCCGCCTGCGTCCCCGGTGTGAACTGCATCACATTCCGCGACGCTTGAACGCACGTCAATCCGCCCCGATGAGGGATTGCGGACCTGGCGCACGCGCCCCGACGACATAACTTGTACCGTAATCGCGGTCACCAATAACTCATCGAATCGGCATCCGCAGCGACGGCGCGGGAGCAACCGCGGTACGGAACATGAAGTTCGAACAGGGCGCACGAAGAGTCGTACTGGTCGTGGACGACGACACGGTGTTCTCGCTGCTCGCCAGCGAGACGCTGCAGCAGGCCGGCTACGCCGCCGTGGTCGCCGGCACCGGACGCGAGGCGCTCACGAGTCTGGCGACGCACAAGCCGGACATCATCCTGCTGGATGTCGAGCTGCCCGATGCGAACGGCTTCGACGTGTGCACGAGCATCCGCGCGGCGAGCGCCGGGATCGATGTCCCGATCGTCATGGTCACCGGTCACAACGACACCGAATCCATCGAACGCGCGTTCATGGTCGGTGCGACGGACTTCATCCTGAAGCCGGTGCTCTGGCAGACCCTGCCGCAGCGCATCGAATTCATCCTGCGCGCCCAGGACAATCTGCGCTCGCTGAAGATCAGCGAACAGAAGAACCGCGCCCTGCTCGAGGCACTGCCCGACACCATCTACATCGTCGACGGCAACGGCATCCTTCTGGAACACATCACCGGCGCGGAACAGCCGGCGCAGTCGAGCCTCGTCGGCAAGACGCTGGAGGAAGTGATCCCCGCCGATGCCGCACGCGCCGCACGGCGTTCGATGACCGCCCCGGATGCGAGGAGCGCCGCGACCTATGATTTCGAAGTCGGGCGCGGGCCCGACCGCCGCTGCTACGAGACGCGGCTGCGCCCGCAATCCGACGGCACGCTGGTGGTCATCACCCGCGACATCACCGAGCGGCGACGGACGGAGTCACGGATCAAGTATCTGGCGTACTTCGACGTCCTCACGGGCCTGCCGAACCGACAGCTGCTGGTGCGCGAGATGAGCCGTGCCATCCGGGCCGCCCAGCAATCGAGCACCCTCATCGCGTTGCTGTACCTGGATCTGGACCGATTCAAGCGGATCAACGACAACCTCGGGCACTCCGTCGGGGACGCGCTGTTGAAAGCGGTCGCCCGCAGGCTGCACCAGTGCATCCGGCCAACGGACGTGATCTCCTCGGCCAACGCCACGAGGCCGCCCAGCCGGGGCAGCGTGGCGCGCCTGGGCGGTGACGAATTCGTGGTGCTCGTCACCGACCTGACCGATGAACGGCAGGCCACCACGGTCGCCGACCGGATCCGCGATGCGCTGGCCGAGCCCTTCGAGTGCGGCGGTCACCGCTTCGTGGTCACTCCCAGCATCGGCATCGCGCTGTTCCCGAAGGACGGCTCGGATATCGAAGACCTGCTCGTCAAGGCCGACATGGCCATGTACAAGGCGAAGGACCAGGGTCGCAACGGCCACGCCTTCTATGGCGAGTCGATGGCCATCCGCTCGTTGAGCCGCCTGGAACTCGAGAACGACCTGCGCCGCGCGTTCGATGCGGGTGACTTCCAGCTCCACCACCAGCCCAAGATCGACCTCGCGACCGGCCGGGTCGTCGGCGTCGAGGCGCTGCTGCGCTGGCAGCATGCGACACGAGGATGGATCTCACCGGAGTCCTTCATCCCGGTGGCCGAGGAGTCGGGGCTCATCGTGGCGCTGGGCGAATGGGTGCTGCGCGAAACCTGCAGGCAGCTGCAGCGCTGGGCGGGCACGGACCTCGGGCATCTGACGATCGCGATCAACGTCTCGGTGCAGCAGTTCGCCCGCGAGGATTTCGTCGAGTCGGTGCTGCGCACCCTGCGGCAATACGATGTCCGGCCGGAGCTGCTCGAGCTGGAAATCACCGAGAGCCTGTTGCTGCGCAACGTGGATGACACCACGGCGTGCATGAAACGCTTCCGCGCCGCCGGCCTCACCCTGTCGATCGACGATTTCGGCACCGGCTACTCCTCGCTCGGCTACCTGCGCAGCTTCCCGGTCGATGCCCTGAAGATAGACCGCTCGTTCGTGAAGGACCTGAACGCGAAGGGCGACGGCGGGGCGATCTGCGCCGCCATCATCGCGCTCGCCCGGGAACTGAAGCTGCGGGTGATCGCCGAAGGGGTCGAGAACCTCGAGCAGGTCGACTTCCTGCGGACCCACGGCTGCGACCAGGTGCAGGGTTACCTGTTCAGCGCCCCGTTGCCGGCTGCGGAGCTCGAACGCCTGCTGCGCGCGACCGCGGACGGGACGCGGCTCGTCCAGACGCCGGGCGGCGATAACCTCACCCGCACCGCGGAGCGGGTCGCGGCGGGCGGATCATGAAGAACTGGATCAGCCATCTGTCGCTCGCGGCCAAGCTGCGCTTCATGATCGTGTATGCAGCCGGCGCGGCGCTGCTGGTCGCATCGACACTGTACATTACCGGCGAAGTCCTGAGCCTGCGGCAGAGTCTCGCGGAGCAGCTGGTGACTCTCGCCCGGTCCGTCGCGCAGGACGAGAGCAGCGTGAACTTCGCGAATCGACCCCTTGCGCAGACCATACTGGGGTCGCTGCGGGTCGATCCGAGCGTGCGTTCGGTCGCGCTGTACGACGCGGGCGGCCGCCTGTTCACGAGCGTTTCCTTCGCCGACCAGCGTCATTCCGCCGCGGAGCAGTTCCAGCAGCGCTGGACCGGGGCGACGGCCGACGGCAACCAGACCATCCGGTTCCGGGGCCTGACCCTCGCACACATCCAGGTGCCGGTGATGAAATCCGGGGTCGTCGCCGGCAGCGTCCAGGTGGATGCGGACCTCGAGCAGCTCTACGCGCAGCTGCAGCGGTCCCTCGAACTGATGTGCCTGGCGCTGATACTGGCCGGTACGGTCGCCATCTTCCTGGCCACCCGTCTGGAGCGCGTGATCAGTGCGCCGATCGACGAGCTGCTCGCGGTGGCGCGCAGCATCAGCAGCGGGCAAAGATCGAAGCTGCGGGCGCTCAAGCAGAGCGACGATGAGATGGGCACTCTCGTGGATGCCTTCAACCGGATGCTCTCGGAGCTGGAGCGGCGGGACCTGAGCCTGCGCATGTACCAGAACGATCTGGAGAAGATGGTCCAGGAGCGCACCGTGCGCCTGGATGCGGCGGTCGCCGAGGCCCGGGAGGCCGTGGCGCGCGCGGAAGGTGCCAGTCGCGCCAAGAGCGAATTCCTGGCGCGCATGAGTCATGAGATCCGCACGCCCATGAATGCCGTGCTCGGCATGGCCGAGCTGCTGCGGACCTCCAAGGCGCTCGATGACCGCCAGCGCCGCTATGCCGTGACCATTCATCAATCCGGCGCGGCACTGCTGAGCATCATCAACGACATCCTCGATTACTCGAAGATGGAAGTCGGCAAGCTCGAGCTGGAATCGGCTCCCTTCAATGTCCGCGACGTCGTCGAGGACGTGATCGAGACCCTCGCCGAGCGCGCCCAGAGCAAGGGCCTGGAGCTGATGTGCGACATCGCGGAGAACAAAGGCCTGGCGGTCCTGGGCGACGCGAAGCGGCTGCGCCAGATCCTGATCAACCTGGTCGGCAATGCGGTGAAGTTCACGCAGCGCGGCGAGGTGCGGGTGGCCGTGCGCTGCACGCCGGATGATCTGCTCAACTCCGCCGTGACGTTCGAGGTCGCCGACACCGGAATCGGCATCCGGCCGGAGAACTGCGCCACCATCTTCGAGTCGTTCGTCCAGGAGGACCCCTCCACCACGCGCCAGCACGGCGGCACGGGCCTGGGACTTGCGATCTCCAAGCAGCTCGTCGAGCTGATGGGCGGCACCATCGGGGTCAGCAGCGAACCGGGCAAGGGTTCGCGGTTTCATTTCTCGATCACGCTGGCGCCCGACCCCGAGGGCCGGCGCGAGAGCGATCACGCTGCCGCCTTGAGCGGCATGCGGATCCTGCTGATGGAAGGCAACGCCAATCTGCGGCGGATCCTGCGCAAGCAACTGACAGGCTGGGACGCCAAAGTCACTGAAACGGATTCGGTCCGCAAGGCGATCCAGGTCCTGGACGGTTCATTTGGCGGACAGTTCGACGCCTTCGTTCTGGATTCCCGGATGCCCGATGGCGACGGCCTCGACGTGCTGACCGCCGCCCGCAAGCGGCCCGAATTCGCCAATACCCCTGCCCTGATCATCGGCTCCTCGCCCGCGGCCGGCCCCGCCGCCGAACATCAGCCGGGCCGCAGGGTGGCCTGGCTCAACAAGCCTTTGCGCCGCTCGGAGCTGCATACGACCCTGGTCTCGCTGGTGGCGCCCGACCTGAACGTCACGCGCCGGCTGCAGGTGATTTCAGTGCAGAACCAGAATGAGACGCAGCAGCTGCGGCGCGAACCGATCAGCATCGGCCAGCTGCTGCTGGTCGAGGACAATCCGGTCAATCAGGAGGTCGCGCTCGCGATGCTGGGCGAGCTCGGGCTTACGGCGCAGTGCGCGTGTAACGGCGAGGAGGCGCTCGAGAAGCTCGCGGCAGCCCGCTACGACGTGGTGCTGATGGATTGCCACATGCCGAAGCTCGATGGCTATGCCACGACGCGGCGGCTGCGGGAGCTCGAAGGCCAATCCGGTGCCCCGCGCACGCCGGTCATTGCGCTGACCGCGAATGCCCTGAGCGGAGATGCCGAACGGTGCCTCGCGGCGGGCATGGACGGGTACCTGAGCAAGCCGTTTTCGGTGGACGAGCTCTACGTGACATTGAAGCCGTACGAGCGCAGGAGTCCTGCGAGTACACGCCCGTCGGACCCCGCTACGCCGCGCGCGGCACCCGAGGCGCAGGCGGCTGCGGCGGGCAGCCGGTCCGAGCCCGCTGCGGCGGGCTCACCCCTGGACCAGCAGGCCCTGCGGCAGATCCGCTCGCTGGGCAAGCCGGGGGGCATCGACCTGCTGAAGCGGATCGTGGATCTCTATGTCGGCAATTCCCGTGGGCTGATCGATTCCCTGCGCGAAGCCATCATCCGCAACGACCCGCCCGCGGTGCACCAGGCTGCGCACTCGCTGAAGTCCAGCAGCGCGAACGTGGGGGCGACCCGGCTGACGGAACTGTGCGCCGCCCTGGAGGCCACGGCAAAGACCGGCAAACTGGCCTCGGCCTGGGCACTGCTGGATCGCCTCGTGGAGGAACACAGCCGCGTGCTCCTCGCACTCGAGGGAGAGACCGCCGCAGCCTAGCCCTCAGGGTTTCCTCACGAACCCCGCGAACATGGCCTGCCGGCCGGCATTGCTGGTGATGACCCGCAGCTTGAAGAGCCAGTGCCCGTTGACCTTCACCAGGTCATCGCGTTCGGTGCCCTGCTCGACGAATTGCGGCGGGTCGGACATGGTCGGCGAATTGGTCCCGGTCCATAACGTCTCTGCCGTAGCCGTATTGCCGTTGACCACGATCGAGACATTGGTGAGCAGCATCCGGAAAATGCCCGGCTTCTTCACGGTGCCGGCCCCGATCTTGCGGTAGACCTCCTTGATGGCCGCCTCTCCCTGCCCCTTCAGGCCGTTCACGTCGATGACGCCATCGGGCAGGTAGTAAGCCCCGAAATCGCTCTCGCCCTTGCCCAGATGGGCATAGTAGTCGACGAGCATGTCCTGGATCTGCTGCTTGTCGAGCAGCGTCTGCAGGGTTGCCGCGGGCTGTTCCGCGAGCACCGGTTGCGGCGCAGCCATGGCAGCGAACACGGCCACGGCGCACATGCCACCCACGACCGTTCCCTTCAGGCACCTGTATCGACGCGAGCTCGTCATGTCGGCATCCCCCTTCAGATTGGAATCGAATTGCGTCCAGCCGGAACCGCGGCAAAGCGCGGATTGGTCTCGATCAGTCCCAACGCCAGCACCGCGGCCACCAGGGGCATGGCGGCGGCCATGATGAGCGGAGCCGAGAGGCTGAAGCGATCGGCGAGCGCACCCGCAACCAGCGGACTGACGACCCCACCGGCGATTTCGCCCACGCCGATCACCAGCCCCATTGCGGTCGCCGCGCGTCGCAGTGACACGGTCTCCGACGGAACGACGCCCATGAACAGCGGAAACGCACCCGCGCCCATCCAGCCGATGACCATCAGGCCCGTCATCGCCACGACGGCACCGTGGACCCACAACGCCGCGACCGGGCACAGGGCCAGCATGGCGCAGAAGGCGATCATCGGCGGCCGGCGGCCGAGGCGGTCGGACAACAAGGGCACCAGCACGCCGCCCACGGCGGGGCACAGACCCAGGATGCCCATGATCACCGACATGGTCGTCGGCGACATGCCCAGCGTGACGGTGATGTACTGCGGCAGAATGATGGAGCCGACGACGAGCGAACCCACCATCAGGCAGCTGATGCCGCAGCACAGGGCGATATTGCGGGTCGACAGCATGGTCCAGATGGCATCGGAGGGTTCCCGCTCGGGAGCCGGGCCCCGAGGCGGCTCATCGACCAGCCACCAGATGAGCAGCGTCAGGATCAATCCCGGCACGCCGGCGACGAAGAATGCCGCATGCCAGGAATAGGCCTTGGCGAGCGCCACCAGCACGAGGGGCGCCAGCGCGGTGCCGATCACCGAACCGAAGACGTTCTGGGTGACACCGGCGTTCAGGCCACGCCGCTGCTGCGCGGTGACCGCGGTCAGGATCGCGAGGCAGATCGGCAGAAAAGGGCCTTCGACGGCGCCCATCACCAGTCGCGCGGCGAACAGGGTCCAGAACGAGTTCGCGAGCCCGGACAGTACCGAGCACGCCGAGAAGATCACCATGGCGGCCAGCAGGAACGGCTTGCGTGCCCCGATGCGATCGGACCAGAAGCCGATCAGGTACGCTCCGAGCGCCCAGGTCAGTGCCAGCGCCGCCGGCAGCGCCGTCAATTCGAAATTGGTCAGATGCAGATCCGGGACGACGAAGGGCGACAGGAAGGTGATCGCCATCCGGTCCATGTAGGCGAAGCCCCACGCCAGGCCCAGCAGCAACAGCGTGCGAACTTCGATGAACAGCTCGCCGCCCTTCGGCAACTCAGACGAGTCCTGTGGCATCCGGATCCCCCTCCTGGCGGCGCTTCGTTGGCGCTTCGACCTTCGGGCATGATAGTGCATACACGGCCGGCGGGGGCGCGGCTTTACAGCCCCGGCGCTCCCGTGTTGGACTACCGGGCCATCCGCGGGGAGACGCGCGTGAGATTCCAGAACAAGGTCGTCGTGATCCTCGGCGGAAACAGCGGCATCGGCCTTGCGAGCGCGCAGGCCTTCGCCAGGGAGGGCGCGCGCCTGGTCATCACCGGCCGCAATGCCGAGACGCTCGAACAGGCGCGAGGCATGATCGGCGCGGACCTCCTGGCGCTGCGGTCGGACATCTCCGACCTGCGACAGGTCTCGGCCCTGATGGAACGCATCGGCGATGCGTACGGCCGCATCGACGTCCTGTTCGTCAATGCCGGAATCGGCGGGTTCAGCCCGCTGGAAGAGGTCAGCGAGGAGTATTTCGACCGCATGGTCGGCACGAATCTCAAGGGGCCCTTCTTCGCGGTCCAGAAGGCGGTGCCGCTGATGGGTCGTGGCGGCGCGATCGTGCTCACCTCCTCCCTCGGTCATGCGAAAGGGATCCCGGGCAACAGTGTCTACGCCGCCGCCAAGGCGGGGCTGAGATCACTGGCGCGCAATCTCGGGGCGGAGCTCGTGGGCCGCGGCATCCGCGTGAACTGCTTCAGCCCGGGTCCGATCGAGACCCCGCTCTTCAACCGTTCCGGCATCGCGACGGAGGAATTGCCCGCCATCCGCCAGGCCATCATCGACATGGTGCCGATGAAGCGCTTTGGTACCGTGGAGGAGGCCGCCGACGCCGTGCTCTTCCTGGCGGGCGACAGCTCCACCTACATCACCGGCATCGACCTGTTCGTCGATGGCGGCTGCGTCAGTTTCTGAAGGTCGGAGCGCGCACCGATGGCCCTCACCGCGACTGAACTCCGGAATCGCGATCGCGTGCTCGCGCTGTATCGCGACGTACTCGACCCGCACGACCGGACCCGCCTGCGCGAATTCCTGGTCGAGGACTACATCCAGCACAGCCCCGAGGCGCCGGACGGCATCGATGGCATCGGTGATTTCCTGGACTGGATCAAGGCCACGCATCCCCGGCATCGCAACCACATCAAGCGCATCTTCGCGCAGGACGATCATGTGATCGTGCATCTGCACTGTCCGGTGGGACCGGGCCAACCGGACCTCGCCGTCGTCGATATCTTCCGGCTCGACGAAGCCGGCATGATCGTCGAGCACTGGGATGTGGTCCAGAAGGTCCCCGAGACCTCGAAAAACGCCAACACGATGTTCTGAGGATCCGGTTCCGGGGCGCGCGTACAGTTGATCCGGCAACGTCGGTAATCACCTGATTTGATTGTGTATACTGCCTCGCGCATCGCAAGGGGGAGCACATGCGACGAGTCTGGCTGGCAACCTGCTTCGCGGTCGTCTGGATCGCGTCTTCCGCGCAGGACGCTCCGCCCCAGGGGGGCGATCCGGCCGGCAGGGCGGCCGCCCGCGACGCTCGCAACGCGGCGCAGTCGGCGGAATGGAACCGGAATCCGGCCCCGAAGGATCCGCGTGATTTCTCCGGCGTATGGTGGACGCGCGGGTATGACCGGACCTTCCGGCCGATCGCCGATCATCCGATGTCGCCCGACGCGGCCGCGAGCCTGCTGCCCCTGACGCCGCTCGAGGCGGCGAGCCGACAGCATCACCTGGACATGGAAAAGGCCGGTACGCCGATCGCCGACGCACCGACCCAGTGCTTTCCGCACGGCATACCGCGACTGATGGCCTCGCCCTATCCGATCGAGTTCGTCTATGCCCCGGGTCTGATCACGATTCTCCACGAGGTCGCCCACAACGTGCGGTTCATCCACATGGACGGCAAACCGGTGCCGGCCGACACGCCCCGCAGCTTCCTCGGGTACTCGGTCGGACATTGGGAGGGTGATACGCTGGTCATCGTCACCGATCATTTCAACGATCGCACGCAGATCGACGAGGAATCCCTGTCCCACGGGCTGCAGCTGAAGGTCACCGAGCGCATGACGCGGTTCACCAACCGGTATGGCGGCGCGGAGATCCGCGATCTGATCACGATCGAGGATCCCGAGCATTTCACGAAGCCCTGGACGGCCGAGCGCCTGTATCCGTGGCGCGGCGACATCCAGATCGCCGAATACTCCTGCGAGGAAAACAACCGCAACGCGCCGGTGAACGGCATCGCGGTGGCCAAATGATCACTCCCGGGAAGATCGGGTGTCTGACCTGGCTCGCGGCGGTGCTCGCCGGCGCACCAGCCCTTGCCGAGGTGAATCCGCACGCGAGCGATGCGGCGCCGCTATTCGAGCAGCCCGCCGCGGGGACTCCCGATTTCACCGGCAAATGGGCGATCGTGAGCCCCGGCGGGCACCTGCTCACCACCGCGGGCAGCGAGCCGCCGCTCAACGCCGCAGGCAAGGCCCTGTACGCGAAACGCCGCTCGGCCCTGAAGTCCGGTGATCACCGGATCGACCCGGTCTCGACCTGCCTGATGCATGGCATACCGCGGCTGCTGCTCGCGCCCTATCCGTTTCTGATCCTGCAGACCACGCGCAACGTGAGCTTCGTGCACGAGGTCAATCACACCTTCCGGATCATCTACTGGAACCACCCCCCGCCGGAGGATGTCGACCCGACCTACCTCGGGTCGGCTTCCGCCCGCCTCGACGGCCGGACGCTGGTCATCGACAGCAGCGGTTTCAACGACCTGACGTGGCTCGATTACGCCGGGCTGCCGCACGGCGAGAAGCTGCAAGTCGAGGAGCGCTACACGCGGGTCGATCCGGACACCATCCACGGCACGGTCACCATCACGGACCCGGATTTCTATACGGCGCCCTGGACCGCGCGCTTCACCCTGAAGCGCCAGCCCGGCATGGCACTGAAGGAGAACGTCTGCATGGACACCCACCAGATGTAGCGGTGGGAAGCGAGGCCGCTGTCAACGGGCTCCGCCGACCGGCTGGCCATTGACCATGGCCTTCATCAGGCTGCCGCCGTTGCTGCCATCCTTGAGCGGGTGGATCGTGATCTCGATCGCGTCGCCTTCCTTGATCGAGGAACGCCGCCAGCCCTGACGGGACAGGCCATTGGGGCTGCCGCCCTCGATGGACCATTCCGCTGCCGTGCCGGTCTTCGGGTCCGGGACCAGGACCTGCACCCAGATGTGGGGATTCGTCCACTGCACCTGCTTCACGGTGCCCACGAGCGTCTTCGTGGTCCCCTGGTCGAACATGGCGAATGAATGGTGCGCCGAAGCGGCCCCGCACCATGCGCCAAGCACCAGGAGCAAGCCCGAGGCTGTTCTGCTGATCATCACGACTCCCCTTCAAGCAATGCCGTCACGGCCCGCCACGGAACGGATTTCCAACGCCTTTTCCCACTGATCGGGGGCCAGGCAGGTTGAGATTACAACAGCTACGGTCGGGCAATTCCAGCCTGATGCAGGCCCGAGGGTATACAGCACGGTTCCCATGCCCCTTTGTCAATAATGGCGCTCAATGGCCATCGACGCTGTAGGCGAGCAGCACATTGCCCGGCTCGCCGGTGATGCGGCCGTAACCGGAATTCACGAACAGCATGCCGCCGGCCAGGGTCGGGCCGCCGTTGTCGAGCGAACCGCCGGCGGCCGGTACGGCATTGACCGTGGTGTAGGCCTGGGCCGTATCCACGTCCCAGATCACCCGTCCGTCGCGGGCGGCGTAGGCGCGCAGGTGCCCATCCTGCGAACCGGAGAACACCACGCCGGGGATGGCCGTTACCGCCTGGGACTGGGCCGCGAGGCAATTGCGGGCGCCCCAGCTGCACACCGGCGCCGGCGGCTCGGCCCGCCACAGCTGCTGCCCGTCGGAGAGGCGCAGCGCCACGAGCCCGCCGGGGCGGCCCTGGGTGGCCGCGGCATCGGAGACTGGGGCGTACAGCCGCTCCTGATCCGCGGCGCTGCCCCACTCGATGCCGCCCAGACTGCTGCCCAC
>DATJPN010000040.1:0-9951 GCA_035506335.1 Steroidobacteraceae bacterium
GCGCGCCACCTCCTCCAGGTCCCGGCGGTGCGCCAACCAGAAGCGCACGCCATCGCCGATGCGCCGCTCGGTGAGGAAATTGGCGCGATACCGCCACCACGGCAGCACGCCCTCGGCCGGAGCGGAGATCCTGTCGATGACACGGGCCTGCGGGAGGGCGTGACGCAGTATCCGGGTCACGCCGCTGCGCGTCAGCGGCGGCTGGCGGGCGGCGCTCGCGATGAAGCTTTGAATGTCGGGTCGTGACAGATCGAAGCCGGTCGTGCCGGCGCGCGCGGCGGCGGCGCACAGCAGCCCCGCGCACAGCCAGCCCATGCGCGCTCGCCACCGATGCCGGCGCGCGCGGGTCACTATGAACCGACGAGCTTGCGGTGCGAATACATCGACATGAGGATACCGAAGCCCGCGAGCAGGGTCACCATCGAGGTGCCGCCATAGCTGATCAGCGGCAGCGGCACGCCCACCACGGGCAACAGTCCGCTGACCATGCCGGCGTTGATGAAGACGTAGACGAAGAACGTCAGCGCGAGGCTCCCGGCCAGGAGCCGCGCATAGGTGTCCTGGGTCTGCGTGGACAGGTAGATCGCCCGTCCCACCACGAAGGCATACAGCAGCAGCAGCACGAACAGGCCCAGCATCCCGAACTCCTCGCCGATCACGGCGAAGATGAAGTCGGTGGAGCTCTCCGGCAGGTAGTCGAGCTGCGCCTGGCTGCCGTTCATCCAGCCCTTGCCGAATACGCCGCCGGAGCCGATGGCGATCTGCGACTGGATGATGTGGTAGCCGGCCCCCTGGGGATCGATCTGCGGATTGATGAAAGTGAGGATGCGCTCGCGCTGGTAGTCATGCATGTGATGCCAGCCCACCCAGCCGCCGATCGCGGCCAGCGCCGCGAGGCCCAGCACCACGCGGACCTGCAGTCCGGCCATCAGCACCACCAGGGCGCCGGCGATCGCGATCAGCGCGCCGGTGCCGAGGTCCGGCTGCAGCACCACCAGGCCCGCGGGGACCAGGATCAGGACCGCCAGCAGCACCAGCGACGGTGGCCTCGGTGGCAGCGGCCGCTCGTGCAGGTACCACGCGCACATCATCGGCACGGCGAGCTTCATGATTTCCGACGGCTGGAAGCGCACCACCCCCAGGTCCAGCCAGCGCTGGGCGCCCTTGCCGATGGCGCCCATCGCGGCCACCACGAACAGCAGGAGCACGCCGAGCGCGTACAGCCACGGCGACAGGCGCCGCAGGAAATTGGGGTTCACCTGCGCCAGCACCAGCATGGCGGCCGTTCCCATGCCGAGGTGCGCGAACTGGCGCACGACGGTGCCGAGGCTCTGGCCCGAGGCGCTGTAGAGCACGATCAGGCCGTAGACCGCGATCAGCCCCAGGCCCACCAGCAGGGGACCATCCAGCTTCAGCGCCAGCAGCATGCGGGTGGCGCCCGTGATCGTACGGCGCGCGCTCGGGCCGTCGCTCACTTCCTCGCGGATCACTGCCCCTCCGCCGGCGCATCGGCCGTGGCCGGCGGCGCCGCCTCCAGCAGGGCCCGGGCCGCCGGCGACGGCGCGAAGGACGGCTTCAGCTTGCCGTCGTCACCGAGCAGGTAGGCATCCAGTACCTGCCGCGCGACCGGGGCCGCATTGCTCGCGCCGAATCCCGCGTTCTCGAGCAGCACCGCCAGGGCAATGCGCGGCTCCTCGGCCGGAGCGAACGCGACGAACCAGGCATGGTCCCGGTGACTTTCGGTGACCGTCCTGGCGTTGTACTTTTCGTTCTGTCCCACGGTGTACACCTGCGCGGTGCCGGTCTTGCCGCCGACGCTGTAAGCCACCTTCGCAAACGCGAGGCGCCCCGTGCCGTAGACGGTGGTCCCTATCATGGCCTTGATGACCGTGGTCCAATCGGCAGCGGCGATGCCCTGGACCCCCTTTTCCTCGACGGGCGCCAGCGTCGTCAGCCGTCCGTCCGCGGCGCGCACCCCGGTGACCCGGCGCGGCCGGAAGCTTCGGCCGCGCTCGCCGATGACTCCGGCGATATGCGCGAGCTGCAGTGGTGTCGCCTGCAGGTAGCCCTGGCCGATGCCCATGTTCACCGTCTCGCCCGGGAACCAGACCTGGTCGGCCGGGTGCTTGAAGGCCGTCTTCTTCCAGGCCGGCGAGGGCAGCAGGCCGGGCTTCTCACCACTGATGTCGATGCCGGTGAGCCGGCCATAGCCGAAGGGCGCCAGCCCCTCGTCGAGCTTGTCGATGCCCATCGCGTGGGCGAGCTTGTAGAAGTAAACGTCGGAGGATTTGGCGATGGCCACCGTCAGGTCGAGCATGCCGCGCGGCTCGTCCTTGTCGGAGCGGAAGACGTGCGCGCTGTGCGGCAGTTCGAAAGTGCCGGTGCACAGCACCTTCTGCTCGGCGGTGATGACGTGATCGGTGAGGGCGACCAGACCGATGGCCGGCTTGATGGTCGAGCCCGAGGGGTAGGCGCCGCGCAGCGCGCGATTGAGCAGCGGCAAGTCCGGATCATTGGCGAGAGCGGCATATTCCCGGCGCGTGATGCCGCGGGCGAACGGGGTGGGATCGAAGTCCGGCTTGCTCGCCAGGGCGATCACATCGCCGTTGCGCGGGTCGAGCGCGACGACCGCACCGCGATGGGTGCCGAGCGCCTCCTCGGCGGCGCGCTGCACCTTCAGGTCCAGACCCAGCACCAGCGCGTCACCGGCGACCGGAGTCTGGGTGCGCAGCGGCTGGCTCGAGCTGCCGATCTTCTCCACCGAGCGACCCTCGGCGTTGACGAGGATTTCGCGAAAGCCGTTGGTGCCGTGCAGCCGCTTCTCGTAGGCGGCTTCCACGCCGAGCTTGCCGATCACCGAGGTGCCGGCGTAGGCGGCCGTGTCCACGTGCTGCAGATCGGTCTCGCTCAGGGCGCTGACATAGCCCAGGGCATGCACCGCCAGCGAACCATTCGGATACCAGCGCGTCTGGCGCGACTTGATGTCGACGCCCGGGAAGTCGAAGCGATGCACGGCGAAGCGCCCCACGTCCTCGTCCGTCAGGTGCAGGCGGATGGGCACGCTGTCGAAGCTGCGGCGCGAGAGGATCGTGCGACGGACATCCGGCAGTTCCTCGGCCGAGAACAGGCCGATCCGCGCCAGGCCCTTCAGGGTCGCGTCGAGGTCCGGGACTTCCTCGCGCACCAGTTCGAGCTGGTAGCCGGGCTGGCCCCCGGCAAGAATCTGCCCGTTGCGGTCGAGCAGCAGGCCGCGTGCCGCCGGTATCGGTTCGATGCGGACGCGGTTGTACTGGGACTGCTGGGAATAGTAGTCGTAGCGGACGACCTGCAGCAGCACCAGCCGCCCGGCGAGGACCAGCAGCAGGACGGCGCCGATGGCGCTGGCGACCAGCGCCCGCTGGTCGAACAGCCGCTGTTCCTTCCAGTGATCCTTGATGCGTACGCCGCGCATGGTCATGGGCTTCGCAGTCAGCGCGCGTTGCGCAACCGGTCGAGCACCGCGGTCACAAACGGCCAGATCAGGGCGCCGGTCAGGGCGTGCAGCCAGCGCAGCGGGCTCGTCATGGGATGTCCGGTCCAGCCGTCGATCGCGAACAGGATGAACTCATAGACGACGAGCGCACCCAGCATGATCAGGGCCTGCTGGAACGCCGGCTTCAGGCGGATCTTCTGGTGTTCGCGCACCGCCACATAGGTGATGGCCGAGAGGGCCAGGGCGTTCTGGCCCAGCACCGCCCCGCGAAAGACATCCAGTGCCAGACCGCTGAAGAACCCGAGCCCGATGCCGCCCAGGCGGGGCACGGCGATCGACCAGTACATCACCGTCAGCACCAGGAAGGCCGGACGTATGGCGGTGAGCCACAGCGGCAGCGGCAGCAGCGACAGGATCAGCGCCACGAGCAGGCTCAGCAGCACCCGTCCGATGGAATCGCGCCGGCGCTCGATCATTGATCGTCCTGTTGCGGCGGCGGCACGGGGGTCAGGCGCGGCGCGGAGGACAGCGGCAGCGGCTCGAGCGGCGGTGCCGGCTGACGCTGCAGCGCGCCGTTGCCGGCGGCGGTGGCGCCGTCGGTCAGGCGCACGGGTGCGGCCGGATGCGATTCCTCGAACCACACCAGCGTGACCTCGTGCAGCGCGGTCAGGCGCGCGAGCGGCGTGGCGCGGATCTGCGTGGAGGTCTGGCCGGCGTCGTGGCGGGCCGCGGCGATGCGCGCCACCGGATAGCCCTGCGGGAACACGCCCCCGAGACCCGAGGTCACGAGCAGGTCGCCGGCCTTCACGTCCGCGTTGGCCGGCAGATAGGGCAGCACCAGGGATTCCGGGTCACCAGTGCCCACCGCGATGGTATGCACGCCCGTGCGCTCGACCTGCACCGGAACGGCGTGCTCGGGGTCCGTGATCAGGATGACCTCGGCGCTCCAGGGGCCGATACGGGTGGTCTGGCCGAGAAGACCCACGTCGTCCATGACGGCCTGACCCCGGAATACGCCATTGTGCGCGCCGCGGTTGATCAGCAGGCGCTGGCGCAGTCCATTCAGTTCGACGTCCACGACCTCGGCCGCGAGCCAGTGATCGGCGATGGGCGGCAGGGCGGTGCGCAACGCGCGCAGTTCGGCGTTCTCGCGCGCGAGGGCCTCGAAGCGCATCGCCTTCACCGACAGGTCGTGGTTGCGCGCGCGCAGGGCGGCGTTCTGGGACTCCAGGGTGGCCCGGGCCGTCAGGGCCTGCTGCGTCCAGCGCCAGGCCTGGGCCGGGGAACTGACGGCCAGTTGCAGCGGATAGGCCGCCGCGTTCAGGTAGTACCGCGCCTGGACGAGCCAGCCGCCGCGGCGGTCCAGCACCATGAGCATGATCGCCAGGATCGCGTATACGGTGAAGCTGAAACCCGCTGAGGTCCCGCGTCCCTGGGATGCCCGGTAGTTTCCTGCGCCGTAGGCAGCCACACGCGTTATGGCGGGGGTGGCGGGCGGTTACTCGAGCCCGAAATGTCCCGGGCCCATCTCGTCCATGAGCTCGAGGATGCGTCCGCCACCGCGCGCCACGCAGGTCAGCGGATCATCCGCGACCACCACGGGCAGCCCGGTCTCCTCGGTCAGCAGCTTGTCGATGTCACGCAGCAGCGCGCCGCCGCCGGTGAGCACGATGCCGCGCTCGGCCACGTCCGCGCCCAACTCGGGGGGCGTCTGCTCGAGGGCCTGCTTGACGGCGCTGACGATGCTCTGCAGGGGTTCCTGCAGGGCTTCGAGGATCTCGTTGCTGTTCAGGGTGAAGCTGCGCGGCACGCCCTCGGAGAGGTTGCGGCCCTTCACCGACAGCTCGCGCACCTGCTGACCCGGGTAAGCCGATCCGATCTCGATCTTGATGCGTTCCGCCGTCGCCTCGCCGATGAGGATGCCGTAGTTGCGGCGCACGTAGTTCATGATGGCATCGTCGAAACGGTCGCCGCCGATGCGGGCCGAGTTGGCATAGACGATGCCATTCAGGGACAGCACGGCCACTTCGGAGGTGCCGCCGCCGATGTCCAGGACCATCGAGCCGCGGGCCTCGTGCACCGGCAGGCCGGCGCCCACCGCGGCGGCCATGGGCTCGCTGACGATCGCGACGTTGCGCGCGCCCGCGCCTTCGGCCGATTCGCGGATGGCGCGCCGCTCCACCTGCGTGGAGCCGAAGGGTACGCACACCAGAACCCGCGGCGAGGGCTTGAGCATGCGGTTGCCGTGCACCTTGTTGATGAAGTACTGGAGCATCTTCTCGGTGTAGGTGAAGTCGGCGATCACGCCGTCCTTCATGGGCCGCACGGCGTTGATGTGCCCGGGCGTGCGCCCGAGCATGCCCTTGGCCTCGGAACCCACGGCGACGATGATCTTGCCGCCGCGCGTCGGCTCGTCCTGTACGGCGACGACCGACGGCTCGTTCAGGACGATGCCCCGGTCGCGCACGTAGATCAGAGTGTTGGCCGTACCCAGGTCGATCGACAGGTCACTGGAGAAATATCCGCGAAGGCGTTTGAACATGAAGCAACCGGCGTTTGAATCCTGGGCGGGAGGAGCCTCCCGAAGTGGCGCGTACCATATCAACCGATGCGACATTGAGCAAGGCGCGGTGTATCATTTCGCGCTAATTTTCCCGCAGTTTTTTGCGCTGACAGCAAGGCATGGAATGAAGCCCGAACAGATAGCATCGATTGCCCATCTCGCGCGTCTGTCGATGGACGCGGCCGAGATCCCGCGCTACCAGGAGAGCCTGACGAGCATCCTGTCGTTTGTCGGCGACCTGGAGCGTGCGCAGACCCGGGATGTCAGCCCCATGGCCCATCCGCTGCCGGGACTGGTACAGCGCCTGCGGGCCGACGTGGTCACCGAGACCGATGCGCACGAGCTGTACCAGGCCAATGCCCCGCAGGTCGCCGCTTCCCTGTACCTGGTGCCGAAGGTCATCGAGTGAGTCTGCACACCCGATCGCTCTTCGAGCTGGCCGCGGGCCTGAAGGCCCGTGAGTTCTCGAGCGTCGAACTGACGCGGACGTTGCTGGCGCGCATCGAGGCGCACCAGCCGCGACTGAATGCCCTGATATCGGTGACCGGTGAGTCGGCGCTCGCGGAGGCGGGGCGCGCCGATGCGGTACTGGCCCGTGGCGGTGGGGGTCCGCTCACCGGTATCCCACTGGTTCACAAGGATATCTTCTGCACCGAGGGCGTCCGGACCACCTGTGCGTCGCGGATGCTGGACAACTTCGTGTCCCCCTACGATGCGACCGTCGTGGCGAAGCTCAAGGCCGAAGGCATGGTCATGATGGGAAAGGCCAACATGGACGAGTTCGCCATGGGCTCCTCCAATGAGACCAGCTACTACGGGCCGGTGCGCAACCCCTGGAATCCGCGGCTCGTACCCGGCGGCTCCTCGGGCGGTTCGGCCGCGGCGGTCGCGGCACGCCTGGCGCCCTTCGCCAGCGCCACCGATACCGGCGGCTCGATCCGGCAGCCGGCGGCGCTGTGCGGCATCACGGGCCTGAAGCCCACCTACGGGCGCGTGTCACGCTACGGCATGATCGCCTTCGCCTCGAGCCTCGATCAGGGTGGCACGCTCACCGCCTCGGCCGCCGATGCGGCCCTGGTACTGCGGGCGATGGCGGGCTTCGATCCGCGCGATTCCACGAGCGTCGACAGGCCCGTGCCGGATTACGTGGCCGGCCTCGAGCAGCCGCTGGCGGGCCTGAAGATCGGGTTGCTCAGGGAGTTCTTCGAGAAGGGGCTGGATCCCGGGAACGAGCGCTGCGTGCGCGAGGCGCTCAAGGTCTACGAGAAGCTGGGCGCGAAGCTGCTCGAGGTGAGCCTGCCGAACCTCGCGCTCTCGGTGCCGGCCTACTACGTGGTGGCGCCGGCCGAGTGCTCCTCGAACCTGGCGCGCTTCGACGGCGTGCGCTTCGGCCACCGGGCCAGGGATCCGAAGGATCTCATGGACCTGTACTGCCGCTCCCGCGGCGAGGGCTTCGGCGCGGAGGTCAAGCGGCGCATCATGACCGGCACCTACGTGCTGTCCGCCGGCTATTACGATGCCTACTACCTGAAGGCACAGAAGGTGCGGCGCCTCATCGCGGATGATTTCGCCCAGGCCTTCGCCCAGGTCGACGTGCTGATGGGCCCGACGACCCCGGAGGTGGCCTTCGAGCTGGGGTCCAAGACCGCGGACCCGATCACGATGTATCTGAACGACATCTACACGATCGGCGCAAACCTCGCGGGCCTGCCCGCCATGTCCATACCCTGCGGGTTCGTGCAACAGCTGCCCGTCGGACTGCAGATCATCGGCCGGCATTTCGCCGAAGAGCGCCTGCTCAGCGCCGCCCACGCCTACCAGCGGGAAACCGACTGGCATACCCGCGTTCCTCCTGGCTATGAATAACGAAACCTGGGAAACCGTCATCGGGCTGGAGATCCACGCCCAGCTGGCGACGAAATCGAAGATCTTCTCGGCCTCGGCCACCGCCTACGGCGCGCCGCCGAATGCGCAGGCGAATCTGGTGGACCTGGGGTATCCCGGCGTGCTGCCCGTGCTGAACGGGGCGGCGGTCGGCATGGCCGTGAAGTTCGGCCTGGCCATCGGCGCACAGGTGGCGCCGCTGTCGGTGTTCGCGCGCAAGAATTACTTCTACCCGGATCTGCCGAAGGGCTACCAGATCAGCCAGTACGAGCTGCCGATCGTGGCCCGGGGGCACCTGGACATCGTGCTCGAGGACGGCGCGACCAAGCGCATCGGCATCACCCGCGCGCATCTGGAGGAGGACGCCGGCAAGTCCGTGCACGAGGGCCTCGGCGCCTTCTCCGGCATCGACCTGAATCGCGCCGGCACGCCGCTGCTCGAGATCGTCTCCGAGCCGGACATGCGCTCGGCCCGCGAGGCGGTCGCGTACCTGAAGAAGATCCACACCCTGGTGCGGTACCTGGAGATCTGCGACGGCAACATGCAGGAGGGTTCGTTCCGCTGCGACGCCAACGTCTCGGTGCGCCGCAGGGGAGCCGAGATGTTCGGCACCCGCGCCGAGATCAAGAACCTGAACTCCTTCCGCTTCGTCGAAAAGGCGATCCACCACGAGGTCGCGCGCCAGATCGACATCATCGAGTCCGGCGGCAAGGTGCTGCAGGAGACGCGCCTGTACGACCCGGACAAGGGCGAGACGCGCTCGATGCGGTCGAAGGAAGAGGCCAACGACTACCGGTACTTTCCCGATCCGGACCTGCTGCCGGTGGCGGTCGATGAAGCGTTCATCGCCGGCGTGCGCGCGACGCTCCCGGAGCTGCCCGACGAGAAGGCGGCGCGCTTCGTTTCGGCATTCGCCCTTTCACCCTACGATGCCGGCGTGCTCACCGCCAGCCGCGAGCTGGGCCACTACTACGAAGCCGTGGTGCGGGAGATCCCCGAGGATCCGAAGCTGGCCGCCAACTGGGTGATGGGGGAACTCGCCGCGGCGCTCAACCGCGATGGCGTCGATATCGCTGAAAGCAAGCTCAGTGCCTCGCGGCTCGCGGGCCTGCTCAAGCGCATCACGGATGGCACCATCTCGGGCAAGATCGCCAAGGAGGTCTTCGAGGCCATGTGGGCGGGCGGCGCCGATGCGGATGCGGTCATCGCCGAGAAGGGTCTCAGGCAGATCTCGGATCCGGGGACCATCGAAAAGGCGATCGACGAGGTCATGGCCAGGAGCCCGGGGCAGCTCGCCGACTATCGCGCCGGCAAGGACAAGCTCTTCGGCTACTTCGTCGGCCAGGTGATGAAGGCCACGGGCGGCAAGGCGAATCCCGCGCAACTGAACGAACTGCTGAAGAAGAAGCTGGCCGGCTAGGGCCCGTCCGGCTGTCCGCGGGACGCGAACGCCAGTTTGCTGGCGTGGTGACGCACGTCGGTCGGCCAGGACCGGATGTGCTCCGCGAAGCGCATCGGGTCGTCCGCGAACAGGGCGCGCGTGGCTTCCTCGAATCCCGGCAGGTCACCGGCTATCCCTGACATGAAATGAAAGGCGCGTTCCTGCGCGCGCCGCCGCGCGTCCCTGCCCGGACCCTCCCGCAGGGCCGCCTCGACCAGTTTGCGCAGCGCCACGGAGGCGCCCCCGGGCTGGGTCGACAGCCACTGCCAATGACGCGGCAGCAGCGTCACCTCCCGCGGCACGACGCCGAGTTTCGGGCGGCCGCGTGCCCGGGGCTCCTCAGGATGGGAGCGCGGGGAAGGCGCAGGGTCGAGTCTGGCGAGCACCTCCGCCTCGCTCCCGCGGGTGTCGATGTCGACGGACCGTCCGGTCGCGTCATCGAAGATGAGGATGGGACCCTGCGCCCCGCTCGCGAGTGCACGCTTGACGGCGAGGCCGACCCGGGCGAGGGGACCGGAGGCGAGATATCGGAAACCGTCAAAGCTGGTATAGGAATCCATGACTACCCTTTTATTTTATCCGGATATAAAC
>DATJPN010000041.1:0-3865 GCA_035506335.1 Steroidobacteraceae bacterium
TCCTCGCGACCGCGCTCGCGGCGAGCGCCGCCTTCTTCGTCCTCGCCCCGCGCCATCGGCGAGGGCTCGGTCACGGCCTCATCCATCTGCACCACCAGGTGGCGCAGCACGGCGTCGCTGAAGCGGAACGCGCCCGTGAGCTCGTTCAGCGTCTTCTGGTCGCACTCGATGTTGAGCAGCACGTAGTGCGCCTTGTGGACCTTGGCGATCGGGAATGCGAGCTGGCGCCGACCCCAATCCTCAAAGCGGTGCACGTTGCCGTTACCATTGGCGATCATCGACTTGTAGCGTTCGACCATCGCCGGAACCTGTTCGCTCTGGTCCGGATGGACCAGGAACACGATCTCGTAATGCCTCATGTGTCCTCCTCTTGGACTTAAGCCACCCGGTCAAGGCATACCGGTGTGGCAAGGAGAACCGGAACCGCACCCCGTCAGAGGGGGCGAACCGGCCGTATCCCCGACTTCGGGGGGTCGCGCAATATACTGAAATGGCACTGGGGCCGCAATGAGCCGGGCTAGCTTTTGCTGCGTTGCCGCACGACCTCATACAGCAGCATGCCGGTCGCCACCGACACATTCAGGCTTTCCACCGCTCCCAGCCGCGGCAGGCTGACCAGGTGGTCGCAGGTCTGGCGGGTCAGCTGGCGCAGCCCCGCGCCCTCGGCCCCCATGACGAGCACAGTGCCCCCCGTGAAATCCACCTCGGCTGCCGCCCGGGTCGCATCGCCATCGGCCCCGGTGATCCACAGGCCTGCCTCTTTCAGGAGCTTCAGCGTGCGCACGAGGTTGGTGACCGTCACCAGCGGCACGGTCTCGGCGGCGCCCGCGGCCACCTTGCGCACCACCGGCGTCAAATGAGCCGCGCGGTCCTTCGGCACGACCACGGCGAGGACACCGCAGGCGTCCGCCGTACGCAGGCAGGCACCCAGGTTGTGCGGATCCTGCACCCCATCGAGCGCCAGGACCAACGGGTTCTGCGCGAGCCCGAGCGCGCCGACCAGGTCATCCTCGGACCAAGGGGCGAGCGGCAGCACTTCGGCCGCAACGCCCTGGTGCGCGACCTCGCCGAGAGCCTTCTGCAGGGCCTGCGCGTCCACCCGCAGCACCTTCGTGCCGTGTTCTCGCGCCAGGGCCTCGATGGCGCGCACGCGCGGATCATCGCGCCGCTGCGAAAGCCGCAGCGCGAGCACCCGATCCGGATGCCGGCGCCGCAGCGACTGGACCGCATGCAGCCCGTAGATCAGCTGGCTACTGCTCATGGCCCAGGCTCGATTGGCTCGGCTTCAGCGACGGCCATGATGCGGGCGGGAGTGACGGGCATCCTTCGCGCCCCGGGTCGTTCTGCCGCCCTTGCCACCATTGCCCTCGCGGCTCTCCTTGACGGGGGCATCCGCTGCGCCCGGCTCGGGCACGAGGTCCAGGTCGATCAGGCCCTCGATGGGATTCACCGCGGTGACGATGACGCGCACTTCGGTGCCGATCCGCAGATCCCGGCCGCTGCGAACCGCCCGCCAGGCATGGCCGTGATCGGCCATCCGGTACTCGTCATCGCGCAGGTTGTCCAGGTGCAGCAATCCATCGATGGCCACGTCCATGAGCTGCACGAAACAGCCGAACTCGACCACCGTGGTGATCAGGCCCCGGAAGGTCTGGCCGGTGCGCTCGCGCAGCCACACGCACTTGAGGAAGGCGGATACATAGCGGTCCGATTCGTCGGCCCGCTTCTCCAGGCGTGACAGTTCCTCGCCCTGCCGCGAGAGCGCCTCGGCCTCATATTCCACGCCGCTGCCGTCCTGCGCCGACACCAGCGCCTTCAGGGTGCGGTGCACGACCAGGTCCGGATAGCGCCGGATCGGGGAGGTGAAGTGACCATACTCGGCCAGCGCCATTCCGAAGTGCCCGATGTTGGTGGGCTGGTACACCGCCTGAGGCATCGAGCGCACCACCAGCGATTCCACGAAGGGCAGTTCGGCGGATCCCTTCAGGCGGCGGGTGATGGCCTGGATGTCACGCGGCGTCACGTCTTGCGGGATCTGCGCCTCGATGCCGAGCACCGCGAGCGTCGCCAGCAGTTTGTCGAGCTTCTCCGCTTCGGGCTTGCCGTGGACCCGGTACAGGGTCGGCGTCCGGGTGTGCCCGAGCTCGCGCGCCACGGCCACGTTGGCGAGAACCATGCATTCCTCGATCAGCTTGTGCGCCTCCACGCGGGCGTGCAGCGTCACAGCGTGGATGCGTTCGCTGGCGTCTATGGCGAAGTCCGCCTCGGGGGCATCGAAGTCCAGCGCACCGCGGGCGCGGCGGGCCTTGGCCAGCACCCGGTACACATCAACCAGCGGCATCAGCCGGTCCACGAGTGCGCCGAGCCGCGCCCGCGCCTCGGGCCTGCCGTCCAGCAACGCCTCCTGCGCCTGGGTATAGGTGAGCCGTGCGGCCGAACGCATCACGGCCGGATAGAACCGCGCCGACTTCAGCGCGCCATGCCGCGTGATGATCATGTCCGCGGTCAGGCACAGCCGATCGACATGGGGTGCGAGCGAACACAGGTGATCGGACAGTCCCGGCGGCAGCATCGGTATCACCCGGGTCGGGAAATACACCGACGTTCCCCGACGCAGGGCTTCGCCGTCCAGCGCCGTGCCCTGGCGCACATAGAAACTCACGTCGGCGATGGCGACGATGAGCCGGAAGCCCTCCGCATGCGGCTCGGCATAGACCGCATCGTCGAAGTCGCGGGCCGTCTCGCCATCGATCGTGACCAGCGGCAGGCCGCGCAGATCGATCCGCCGCGCGCTTTCCTCGGGATCCACTTCCGTGCCGAAGGCATCCGCCTCGGCACTGACCTCGCGGGGAAAATCGCTCGGCAGATCGAAGCGCGCGATCGCCGACTCGGTGGCCATCTCGACCGGCCGCTCCGGATCCAGCCGGCGCGCAACCCGCGCGACCGGCGGGGACGTGGCCGAGGCGTGCCGCACGATGTGCGCGATCACCCAGTCACCGTCGCGTGCGCCTTCCAGCTCGTTCAGCGAGGCGACGCAACGCAGCTGCAGGCGGCGGTCCGCGGCAATGATCGCGACCTGGCGACCCTGGATTTCGACGGTGCCGAGGAACGCCTTGACCCCGCGCTCGAGGACCTCCTCGACCTCACCCAGCCAGCGGTTGCTGGCGTCGCGGGACAGCCGTACCCGGACCCGGTCCCCGTGCATGACGCCGCGCATCTGTCCCGGCGGCAGAAACACGCTGTCCTTCAGGCCCTCCACCCGAACGAAGCCGTAACCGGCACGATGGGCGCTGACCGTGCCCTCGACGCTGTCACCGGCGCGGTGTCGGCTCGCGCCGTGGCCTTGCGCCCCGCCGTGCCGGTCTTTCGTGCCATGAGCGCCACTTGCGATCGCCTTCGGCGGGCCGTGGGACCTGCGCCGGCCGAACTGTCCCCCGCGAGTGCTCAATTGACAGCTCCTGAAGCCGTGCGTACATTGCGCGGCTCCCCGGGGCCCTTGGTCCCGACGGATATCCGGCTCCCGGCCCAGGTGGCGGAATTGGTAGACGCACTAGTTTCAGGTACTAGCGGGTAACACCGTGGAGGTTCGAGTCCTCTCCTGGGCACCAAAATCAATAAGTTACGAGTCATATTTAAAAGCTCTACGATAGCGCCCGGCCGGCGCGCTCAACGCAAGGCGTATCCAATCAGTGATGCGCCGCAAAGCACCAGCGACGCGACCGCCCAACGCATGATGCGGCCACTGGCGAAATTGATCTGCAGGTAGCTGCGCCGCGGATCGGAGGGCTCGTACCAGACCATTACGTCCTGACCGACCGCATACCGGGCCACGAACCGGCGCATGGCATCGCTCGGCTGTGCATGA
>DATJPN010000042.1:0-27004 GCA_035506335.1 Steroidobacteraceae bacterium
CGGGCTTCGGCAACATCTCCTCCGGCTCCCTCGAGGAGTCCAACGTGGACACCACGGCCTCCCTGGTCAGCATGATCACGGCGCAGCGCGACTTCCAGGCCAACGCGCAGATGATCCAGACCGAGAACCAGATCACCCAGACCGTCATCAACATGCGCCAGTGACCTCAAGCACCACTGACTTCGAAGGCATGACCCACCGTTATGGATAAACTGCTCTACGTTGCGATGTCCGGCGCGAGCCAGACGCTGCGCGCCCAGGCGGCGAACAGCCACAACCTCGCCAACGCCAATACCACGGGCTTCAAGGCGGACCTGAGTGCCTTCCAGAGCCGTGCGGTGACCGGACCGGGATTTGCCTCGCGGGTCTATGCCACCGATGCCACCGTCGGCTGGGACAGCACGGCGGGCTCGCAGATCACGACAGGCAATCCCTTCGACGTGGCGGTGCAGGGCCCGGGATTCATCGCGGTCCAGGACGCCCAGGGGAACGAGGCCTATACCCGCGCCGGGGATCTGCACGTGGATCCGAATGGCCAGCTGATGACCGCCTCGGGACTGCAGGTGCTCGGCGACAACGGTCCGGTGAGCGTGCCGCCGTTTTCCTCGGCGACCGTGGCGCCGGATGGCACGATCTCCATCGTGCCGATGGGCCAGACCCCGCAGACGATCTCGAACGTCGGCCGCATCAAGCTCGTGAATCCGCCGGCCGGCGGCGTTTCGCGCGGCGCAGACGGCCTGTTCCGCACCAACGACGGCCAGCCCGCCGAAGGCGACGCCACCACGAGGCTGGCCTCCGGCGTGCTCGAGGGCAGCAATGTCGACCTCGCCGGCTCGATGGTCAACATGATCGAACTGTCGCGCAACTTCGATCTGCAGATCAAGGCCCTGCACGCCTCCGAAGACAACGCCAACGCATCCGCGAAGCTTCTGCAACCGGGCTGAACAGGCTCACCGGACACAGGTAACACACCATGGAACCCGCACTCTGGGCCGCAAAGACCGGCCTCGACGCCCAGCAGACACAGATGACGGTGACGGCCAACAACCTCGCCAACGTCAATACCAACGGCTTCAAGAAGAGCCGCGCGGTATTCAACGACCTGCTGTACCAGAACGTCACGCAGGTGGGCGGCGCCACCTCCGACACCACCACCTATCCGTCCGGCCTGCAGCTGGGTACGGGCGTGCGGGTGGTGGCGACCGAACCGAGCTTCACGCAGGGCAGCCTCGACAACACCGGCAATGCGCTCGACATGGCGATCCAGGGCCGCGGCTTCTTCCAGATCCTGAAGCCCGACGGCACGCTCGCCTACACGCGCGACGGCAGTTTCCAGGTCAATGCCCAGGGCCAGCTGGTCAACGCCAGCGGCTACCAGGTGCAACCGGCCATCAACATTCCACAGGGTGCGCAGAGCGTGACCATTGCGCCCACGGGCGTGGTCAGCGTACTGCTTCCGGGCCAGAGCTCGCCGACGCAGGTCGGCACGCTGCAGCTCGCGGATTTCATCAATCCGGCCGGCCTGCAGAATGCCGGCGGCAACCTGGCGGTCGAATCCGCCGCGAGCGGCGCACCGACGACGGGTTCACCGGGCCTGACGGGCCTGGGCACGGTCGTCCAGGGTTCGGTGGAGAGCTCCAACGTCAACGTCGTGGAGGAAATGGTCAACATGATCGAAACCCAGCGCGCCTACGAAATGAACTCGAAGGCCGTGCAGACCACGGACCAGATGCTGCAGTACGCCACGCAGAACATGTAGGTGCGAAACCCGATGCGAAATATTCCGACCTTCCTGACCGGCGTCCTGCTCCTGTGTATCAGCGGCTGCCACGCAGCGCGGCCGCCCAAGGAGGATGACGCCCTCGGTTGGGCCGCGGAGCCTGCGCCGAAGCCGACCAATGGCGCCATCTACCAGGCGGGGCGCGAGGTCGCACTGTTCGAGAATCCGATCGCCCATCATGTCGGCGACATCGTCACCATCGTGCTCAATGAGTCGACGGCGGCGCAGAAGAGTTCCAGCACCAACACCAACAAGGCGACCACGGATGTCCTGCCGGGCATGACGCTGCTCGGCAAGGCGCTCACCGTGCACGGCGTGCCGATCACGAGCAACAACATCGCCGACTCGGCGAAGTTCGCCGGCGAGGGCGACAGCGCCCAGAGCAACAGCCTGCAGGGCTTCGTCACCGTCACCGTGCAGAAGGTGCTGCCCAACGGCAATCTGTACGTGAAGGGCGAGAAGTGGATCGGAATCAACCAGGGCGAGGAGTACGTGCGCATGACCGGAGTCATCCGCCCGATCGACCTCGCGCCGGACAACTCCATCGCCTCCTCCAAGGTCGCTGATGCCCGGATCGCCTACGGCGGCAAGGGCGCGCTGGCCGACGCGAATGCCCAGGGCTGGCTGTCGCGATTCTTCAATTCATCCTGGACTCCGTTCTGATGCTTTCAACCATCCGCAACTCGCGCTCGAGCGCGATCTTCCTGACGATCCTGCTGCTGAACATGGCGCTGGCGGGCTTTGCCACCCCGGCGCGCGCGGACCGGATCAAGGACATCGCCACCGTGTCCGGTGTGCGTTCGAACCAGCTGTTCGGCTACGGCATCGTCGTGGGGCTCGACGGCACGGGCGACCAGACGACCCAGGCCCCGTTCACGATCCAGAGCATCGCCAACATGCTGGCGAAGTTCGGCGTCACGATACCCGCCAACTCCAATCCCCAGCTGAAGAACGTGGCCGCCGTGACCGTCACCGCCGACCTGCCGGCCTTCGCGAAGCCCGGCCAGAGCATCGACGTCACCGTGGCATCCATCGGCAACGCCTCGAGCCTGCGCGGCGGGCAGCTGCTGATGACGCCGCTGCGCGGCCTGGACGGGGAAGTCTATGCCTTCGCCCAGGGCAGCCTCGTGGTCAGCGGCTTCGGCGTCAACGGCAAGGACGGTTCGCGGATTTCGCTCAATGTCCCGAGCAGCGGTCGCATCCCCAATGGCGCCAACGTCGAGCGCGAGGTTCCCACCCGATTCGCCCAGGACGCCTTCCTGGTCCTGAATCTCAACACACCGGACTTCACCACGGCCGCGCGAGTGGCCTCCGGCATCAACCGGATCCTGGGAGCCGGTACCGCCGAGGCCACCGATCCGGTGTCGATCAAGGTCGCGGCACCGAGCAACCCGGACCAGCGCATCGGCTACCTCGCCACCCTCGAAGCCATCGAAGTGGAGCCCGGCGAGGCCCCCGCGCGGGTCATCATCAATTCCCGCACCGGCACGGTCGTCATCAGCTCGCACGTGCAGGTGACGGCGGCCGCCGTGGCCCATGGCTCGCTGTCGGTCACGATCACCGAGCGGCAGGATGTGAGCCAGCCGAACTCCTTCACCCAGGGCACGACCGCCACGGTCACCCCACGCAGCGACATCAACGTGCAGCAGGCCGATGCCCGCATGTTCGTGTTCCAGGCCGGTGTCAACCTCGATGAGATCGTGCGCGCGGTGAACCGGGTCGGCGCCGCGCCGGGCGACCTGGTCGCGATCCTCGAAGCCCTGCGCGAGGCCGGCGCATTGCGCGCCGAGCTGGTCGTGATCTGACGCGAAGGCGACATGTCCACGCTGCCCATATCCGCTGATGCCTCCGCCGCCGCAGCTACCGCCGACACCTACACGGATTTCTCGGGGCTGCAGGCATTGAAGCGCGCCGCGGCCCGGAATGACCCCGCGGCCGTGCGCCAGGTGGCGCAGCAGTTCGAAAGCATGTTTACGCGCATGATGCTCAAGAGCATGCGCGATGCGGTCGGCACCGACCCGATCTTCGGCAGTGACCAGGAGCAGATGTACCAGGGCATGTACGACGACCAGCTCGCCCTGCAGCTGTCGAAAGGACGCGGATTGGGCCTGGCCGATATGCTCGTGCGCCAGCTGCAACGCCTCGGCGCCGCCGGCGGCGCGACGGCGCCCGGCAAGGCGGCCATGCCGGCATTGTCGTCTTTGCCGGCCGCTTCGACCGAGACCCGCCAGAACTTCATCCAGCAGCTGTGGCCCGAGGCACAGGCGGCGGGGCAGCAGCTCGGCGTCGATCCGCGCAATCTGCTCGCCCAGGCTGCCCTGGAAACCGGCTGGGGCCGCAGCCTCCCGCACGACGCCAGTGGCAATTCGAGCCATAACCTCTTTGGAGTCAAGGCGACCGGCTCCTGGGATGGCCCGCACGACACGGCCGCGACGACCGAGATTAAGGGGGGCAACGCCGCGGGTACCGTGGCGCCCTTCCGCGCCTACGCCGATGCCTCGCAGAGCTTCCGGGACTATGTCTCGATCCTGCGCAGCAACCCGCGTTATGCCGCCGCGCTCGATACGGGATCCGACGCTGCAGCCTTCGCGGCGGGGCTGCAACGGGGTGGCTACGCGACCGATCCGGATTATGCCCGCAAGGTGAGCGCCGTCGCGAACGACATCTCCGGCCACCTCGCGGCGGCCTTGAGCCCTCTCACGACCCTCAAGTCCGGGCCCGATCGGCCGACAACTGTGACGTCGAGCACCCTTTAGAGACTGAACTGCCATGGCCGACATACTTGCCACCAGCGTTTCCGGGTTGCTCGCCTTCCAGAAGGCGCTGAGCGTCACCAGCAACAATATTTCGAACGTCTCGACTCCGGGCTACAGCGTCGAGAGCGCCCAGTTCGTCCCGCAGCTCGGCAACGCTACCAGCGCCGGTTACCTGGGTGACGGTGTGCAGGTCTCGACCGTCACCCGCAACTACAGCGAGCTGCTGGCCGGCCAGATGCGTGCCTCGCAGAGCAGCTACTCGAGCTTCAACACCTATTCGACCACGGCCGCCAGCATCGACAGCATGCTGAGCGACTCGGGCACGGGGCTCACGGCCTCGCTGCAGAACTTCAGCAATGCGCTGCAGACCCTCGCGAATGCACCCACCCAGACCGCGAGCGGTCAGGCGGTGTTGAGTTCCGCGCAGTCACTCGCGCAATCGATACAGGGATATGCGGGCCAGCTGTCGCAGGCCGACCAGAACATCGAGAGCCAGGTCAGCACCAGCGTCGCGCAGATCAACTCATTGGCCACCGGCATCGCGAACCTCAACACCCAGATCGCCGCGCAATCGGCCTCGGGACAGCCGCCGAACGCCCTGCTCGACCAGCGCGACCAGCTGCTCAACCAGTTGAGTCAATACGTCTCGGTCAACACCGCCACGCAGAACGACGGCGAGCTCAATGTCTTCATCGGCACCGGCCAGTCCCTCGTCAGCGGCGGCACGGCGCAGACGCTGTCGACCCTTCCGAACCCGTACAACCCGACCCAGCTGGACATCGGCATCGCCTCCTCAGGCGCCACCGTTGATGTGACCGGCGCCATTTCCGGCGGCGTCCTGGGCGGCCTTCTGTCCGTGCGCAGCCAGGTCATCGACCCCACACTCAACACACTCGGCCAGATCAGCGTCGGGGTCGCCAACATCATCAACCAGCAGCAGGCGGCCGGCCTCACCTCGACCGGCACCCAGGGCCAACCTCTGTTCGCGGTGGGCGCGGTGCGGGTCAGTGGCTCCTCGGCGAACACCGGTACGGCGCAGGTGTCGGCGACCCGTACCAGCCTTTCGGCCCTGACCACCGATGACTACACCCTGACCAACAATGGCGGCGCCTGGCAGCTGTTCGACCTGACCACCCGACAGCCCGTCACGATGGCCGGCGCCGGCACCGCGGCCAGCCCCTTTACCGCCGCCGGTCTTTCGATCGTCGTGAACGGCGCGGCGGGGAACGGCGACAGCTACCTGATCCAGCCCACCGCGGCGGCCGCCGCCGGATTCAGCGTGCTGCTGACCAGTCCGTCGCAGATCGCCTCGGCGGCCGCGGTGCAGACCGCCGCCGGCGCCACCAACACCGGGACCGGCACGATCGCGGCCGCGACCGTGACCGACCCGACCAATCCGGCGCTGCTCACCTCGACCAGCATCGTGTTCAGCTCGTCCACCCAGTACCAGATCAACGGCACGGGTCCCGTCTACACGTATACGCCGGGCGCGGCGATCGCGGCCAACGGCTGGACCACCTCGATCAGCGGCACGCCGGCCGCCGGCGACACCTTCGCGGTGACCAGCAACGCGGGCAACACGGGCGACAACACCAACCTGTTCGCCATGATCGACGGTCTCGGCGCCAATTCGCTCAACGGCGGCACGACCTCACTGATCGGCGCGGCCAATACGCTCGTGAGCCAGGTCGGCAGCCAGACCCAGCAGGCCCAGTCGAACGCGCAGGCGCAGCAGGCCGTCAACACCTCGGCCACGGCCGCGGTCAACAATCTCTCGGGCGTCAACCTCGATGAGGAGGCAGCCAGCATGGTCAGGTTCCAGCAGGCATATCAGGCCTGCGCGCAGATGATCCAGTCCTCCAGTTTGATGTTCACGTCCCTGATCACGGCAATCGCCAACGGCTGATCCCATGCGAATCTCAACCCTCGGTTTCCAGTCGACCGCTTCGCAGCAGATGCAGACGCTGGAAGCGGCCATCGCCAGGACGCAGCAGCAGCTCTCGACCGGCAAGAAGCTGCAGACCGCCGCCGACAACCCCGTCGGCATGGCGCAGGTCAACGAGCTCAATGCACAGTTGTCGGCCTCGCAGCAGTATGTCGCCAACGGCAACACCGCCACCGCGAACCTGCAGCTCGAAGCCCAGTCCCTGACCGGCGCGACCAACACCCTGCAGAGCGCGCGCGACCTTGCGGTCGAGGCGAACAACTCGGCGCTCACCGCCACCCAGCGCCAGGACATCGCGACCCAGCTGCAGCAACAGCTGCAGGACCTGATCGCGACCGCCAACCAGAAGAACGCCGCCGGCGACTACCTGTTCGCCGGCAACGCCGCGCAGACGCTCCCCTTCGCGCAGTCCGCCGCGGGTGTCGCGTACAGCGGTTCCGGCCAGGTCAACCAGATCCAGATCAGCTCCAACCAGCGCATTTCCGCAGGCGACACGGGCGCCTCGGTGTTCATGAACATACCCGCCGGCAATGGCACCTTCACCACGGCGGCGGCGGCGGCCAACACCGGCTCCGCGTCCATCACGCCGGGCACGGTCACGAACGTCGCGGCCTGGGTACCGGACACCTACCAGATCAGCTTCTCGAGCCCGGCCCAGTACCAGGTCACCAACAGCACGGGCGCCGTCGTGGCATCGGGCAGCTACACCGATGGGGACACGGTGTCGTTCAATGGCGTGCAGGTCACCTTGAACGGCACGCCGGCCGCCGGCGACCAGTTCACGGTGGCGCCCGCCGGCACCGCCAGTGTCTTCAGCACCCTCTCCGGCCTCATCAAGACATTGAGTACCGCGAACCTGAGCAACGCGCAGCTGACCACCCAGATCAACGGCGCCCTGCAGCAGATCGACGGGGCCCTCGGCAACTTCAACAGCGTCCAGGCTTCGGTCGGTGCGCGGCTGAACGCGATCACGGCCTCCCAGACCAGCGCGCAGTCGTTGCAGACCACCCTCACGGCCAACGTCTCCTCGCTGACCGATGTCGACTACACCCAGGCGACCACGCAACTGAGCTCGGAGGAGCTGGCACTGCAGGCGGCCCAGCAGTCCTACGCGTCGATCGCGAGCCTCTCCCTGTTCAACTACATCAAGTAGGAGTTTCCGTGCAGCGGTGGCGAATTGTGACGCACTCGGCAAAATCGGCGATACCGGGTCCAGGGCCTCAAGTTGGTGCCCGGCGCACCGATACAGGACCCGAACGGAACGCGGTTTAGTACCCGCAACAGACTACAGTGCGACGGACTGGTGTCCGGCGCCTGAACGAAACATCAGGAGTCAATGGCAATGGCACTAGTCCTCAACACCAACCTGAGCTCGATGGTCGCTCAGAACAGCCTCACTGCTTCGGGTGGCCAGCTGGCCATGGCGCTGCAGCAGCTGTCCTCGGGCCTGCGTATCAACACGGCTGCGGATGACGCCGCCGGATACGCCATCGTCCAGGGCATGACCTCACAGATCAACGGCATCAACCAGGCCGCGCACAACGCCAATGACGGCGTGTCGCTGGCCCAGACGGCCGGTGGCGCGCTGCAGGAGGTCGTCAACGACCTGCAGACGATGCGCGACCTCGCCGTGCAGTCGCTGAACGCCACCAACGGCGCCGGTGACCGCGCCGACCTCGACGCCCAGTTCCAGCAGCTGAAGTCGGACATCAACAGCGTCGCCTCCCAGACGCAGTTCAACGGCGTGAACCTGCTCGACGGCACCTTCCAGGGCGCCACCTTCCAGGTCGGTGCGAACGCCGGCCAGACCATCAGCGTCTCCTCGATCGGCAGCGCCGCCGCCAGCAACCTGGGCGCGCTGAACACCCTCAAGGGCGCGGCCGTCGCCGCCTATGCCGGCAAGGCCACCGATACGGTGAGCTTCAGTGTCACGGTGACTCCGGCGGGCGGCGCGGCGAGCGCGGCTGTCGTATCCGGGACGGTGACGCTGACCGGCACCCAGAGCACGGACCTGAAGAGCGTGGCCGCAGCCCTCAACCAGTCGCTCGGCTCACAGGGCATCGTGGCGACCGTCGACGCCAATGGCGGCATCGACCTGAGCAGCACCTCCGTCGGCCAGACTGTGACCATCACGACGACCGCCACCAAGGGTAGCGGCGCCGGAGCGACGGGCACGGAAACCGCGGCGAGCTTCGGCCTCGTGGAGGCCGGCGCCGGCAACGTGATCGCGGCCTCGGCGACCCCCGGCACGATCAATGGTGCCGACGTGACGACGGTCGACAGCTCCAACCTGGTGCTGATCCAGATCGACCAGGCCCTGCAGCAGCTCGCGACGGAAAGCGCGCAGCTCGGCGCCTACCAGAACCGCTTCCAGGCCGCCATCACGGGCCTGAACACGGACTCGACCAACCTCACGAGCGCCCGCAGCCAGATCCAGGACACGGACTACGCCGCCGCCACGTCGGCGCTGTCCAAGGCCCAGATCCTGCAGCAGGCCGGTACGGCGATGGTGGCCCAGGCCAATACCATCCCGCAGAACATCCTCACGTTGCTGCAGAAGCTGCCGTAAGGATGGTGCAAGCAGATCGTTCGAATGTTTCGTGATCGAAGAACGGCGGGCGTCGCAGGACGCCCGCCGTGCCTTTTTTTTCGTTGACCGGGAATTATCCAGATGCCCACCGTCAGTTCCACGAGCCCCACGAGCACGCTCACGCCGACCTCCGTGGCGAGCAGCTCCAGTGCGGGCGCGGCCGGTGGCTCGGTCATCAACGTCAGCAACCTCGTCTCGCAGCTCGTGGCGGCGACCCGCGCACCGCAGGATGCGCTCATCGCCAACCAGACGCAGACCGTCACCACCGAAATTTCATCGGTCGGCACTCTGAAGAGCGCCTTGTCGACCTTCCAGGCTTCCTTGAGCAGCCTGGATACCCCGAGTGCCTTCAATGCCCTGTCGGCATCCAGCAGCAACACGGCGGCCTTCACCGCAACCGCCGATGGCACCGCCGTCGCCGGCTCCTACAGCGTCAATGTCACCCAGCTCGCCCAGGGACAGCAGCTCGTCTCCAATGCCGTGGCCGCGGGCAGCGCCGCGCCGGTCGGCACGGGAACTCTGCAGCTGTCGCTCGGCGGCTCCTCGTTTTCGCTGACCATCGACAGCAGCAATGACACCCTCACCGGCATCGCCGATGCCATCAATGCCGCGGCCGGCAATCCCGGCATCACCGCCGCCATCGTCACCGGCACGGACGGCGCGCACCTGGTGCTCTCCTCGGCCCTCACGGGCCAGGCGAACACCATCCAGGTGACCGAGACCGACGCCGGCACGGCCTTGTCGTCGCTGACCTACGGCACCGGCAACACCACGAACTACACGCAGCAGTCGGCCGCCCAGGATGCCCAGTTCAGCATTTCCGGCATCCCCTACACCAGCGCCAGCAATACGGTCACCGACGCGCTCTCCGGCGTGATCCTGACGCTGACCGGCCTCACCACGACCACGACGGGTTCCGGTGCAACCGCCACCACGACCTCGACACCGGCTACCCTGACCGTGTCCAGCAACACGGCGACGATCCAGAGCAACATCAGCGCCTTCGTCTCGGCCTACAACACGCTCGCCGGCACGTTCACGTCGCTGGGCGGCCTGGACGCGACCACCGGCACGGCCGGTCCGATGATGGGCGATGCACTGCTGTCGGGGATCCAGAACCAGATCCGCTCGGCGCTCTACAGCGTCGTCAACTCCGGCTCCGGCATCTACAACTCGCTCGCGAGCGTCGGCATCACGTCCAATGCCGACGGGACCCTGAAGCTGAATTCGACGACCCTGCAGAACGCGCTGGCGTCGGCTCCGGCCGCCGTGAGCGCGCTGTTCAGCGGCTCTGGCGGCGTCGCCACCGCGCTCAACGCCGCGATCACCCAGGCGCTGTCGTCCAACGGCATCATCGCCTCGCGCAGCCAGACCCTGATCACGCAGGAGAATGCGCTCACGACGCAGACCGACACGCTCAATACGCAGATGGCGGCGCTGACCGCGAGCCTGACGCAGCAGTATTCGGCGCTGAATACCCTGCTGTCCTCCCTGCAGACCACGTCCTCATACCTGTCGCAGTCCTTCGCGAGCCTGCCGACGGTACAGGGCAAAGCGAACGCCTGAGCGCCGCGGAGGTTCTAAAGTTCAGCCGCCGGCGGCCGTTAGCTTCAGTTATCGAGAGCTGACGGAGCCCACCCCGGTGAATCCCTACGCGCAGCATTCCAGGCTCGCGGCCTACAACAGCGTCGCGGTCCACGGCGGCGTGGCGAGCGCGGATCCGCACCGCCTGGTCCTGATGCTGCTGGATGCGGCCACGGAGCGCATGACGGCGGCCTGCCGGTGCATTGAACATAAGGAACTGGTGCGCAAGTCGAAACTGCTGCACAGCTGCGTCACCATCGTCGCGGAGTTGCGCGGCAGCTTGAACCTCGCCGAGGGCGGTGAGCTGGCCCGGAACCTGGACTCACTCTACGACTACATGATCCGGCAATTGATTGCCGCGAACCTGCACAGTGACACGCCGAAGATCAGGGAGGTGCTCGGACTGCTGGGCGAGATCCGCAGCGCCTGGGTAGCCATCGGCCCGATGGTGCGGGGCGCGGAGCGGGTGCATGGCTGAGCCGATCAGCTCGATCAACACGGTCGGGGCGGCGGGCGCCATGGACGACTTCGTCTCCGCGCATGACCAATCGCCCTCGCCCCAGGCGCGCTCGAAACCGCCGGCGCCGCCCGCCACGACGGGCGAGCAGGGCCAGCGGCCCAGTCCGCAGGTACTGCAGTACGCGGTCGATCAGATCAACGCGCACCTCGCCGGAGTCGACCGCGTGCTGTCGCTGCGGGTCGATCCGCTGTCCGGCATGACGGTGGCCCAGATCTCGAATGCGAAAACCGGCGAAGTCCTGCAACAGTATCCCACCGAAGACCGCCTGCAGCTGGAGCTCATGCTGGCGCGCTGGTCGCACGGGGGCAACGTGCTGATGGACGTGGAAGCCTAGCCGACAAAGCGGCGCGCGTTGCGGAACAGCCGCATCCAGCCGCTCCACTCCCCGGCCCCATCGGGCACCCAGGAATTCTGCACGTTGCGGTAGGAGCGCTCCGGGTGCGGCATGGTGATGGTCACCCGGCCGTCGGCATTCGTGAGCGCGGCAATCGCGAGCGGGCTGCCGTTGGGATTCGCAGGATAGCGCTGCGCCGGATGCCGATCGTGCGTCACATAACGGTAGGCGATCAGACCACTGCGCTCGCACTCGGCCAGCTGCTCCTGCGATGCGAACTCGGCGCGGCCTTCCCCATGCGCCACGGCGATCGGCAGCACCGATCCGGACATGCCCGCCAGCAGCACCGAGGGTGAATCGAGAATCTCGACCAGGCTGAAGCGCGCCTCGAACTGCTCGACGCGGTTGCGGACGAACCGCGGCCACAGCCGCGTGCCCGGTATCAGCGCTTTCAACGCCGCGAGCATCTGGCAGCCGTTGCAGGAACCGAGGGTGAAGGTGTCGGGCCGCGCGAAGAACGCCTCGAACTGTGCGCGTGCCATGGCATTGAACAGGATGGACTTGGCCCAGCCTTCGCCGGCGCCGAGCACGTCCCCGTAGGAGAAGCCGCCGCACACGACGAGGCCCTTGAATTCGGCCAGCCTCCGGCGTCCCCGCAGGATATCCGTCATGTGCACGTCGTGCGGCTCGAAGCCCGCCTGCTCGCAGGCGGCCGCCGTCTCGACCTGGCTGTTGACGCCCTGCTCGCGCAGGATCGCGACGCGCGGCCGCACGCCGGTGTTGATCAAGGGCGCGGCGATGTCCTGCTGCGGATCGAAGGTCAGCTCGACGCTCAGTCCCGGGTCCTCCACGTCGGTCTGGGCCGCGAGTTCCTCGGTGGCGCAGTCCGGATCGTCCCGCAGCTGGCGCATCCGGAACGAAGTCTCGGACCAGGTGCGGCGCAACTCGCTCCAGGTGCTGACGAGACTCTCGCCGCCGGCGTTGATGTGGACCGACATGTCGGTGCGCGGCGCACCGACACGCCGGGCATGCGCCGCAAGGCCGTGATCCGCGAGGAGCGCCAGGAACTCGTCGCGGCGGACGTCGCTCACCTGCACGACCACGCCGGGCTCCTCGGCGAAGAGCTGGGCGATGGCCGCAGCCCGGTCCGGCGCGGCTACCCCGATATCCAGGCCGCAATGGCCCGCGAAGGCCATCTCCAGCAGCGTCACCAGCACTCCGCCATCGGAGCGGTCGTGGTAGGCCAGCAGCAGCCCGGCGGCGCGCAGCGCCGGCATCGCCCGCGAGAAATCGATCAGCAGCTGCGGATCATCAAGGTCCGCCGTTTCGGCCCCCAGCTGGCCGTGGACCTGCGCCAGCACCGAACCGCCGAGGCGCGCCTTGCCACCGGACAGGTCGATCAGCCACAAGGATGACGGGCCCGAATCCGTGCGCAGCACCGGCGTCAGGGTTCGCCGAACGTCGCCCACCGTGGCGAAGGCCGACACGATCAGCGAAACCGGCGCCACGACGCTGCACTCGGCACCGGAGCGCTGCCAGCTGGTCTTCATCGACAGCGAATCCTTGCCGACCGGTATGGCGATCCCGAGCGCCGGGCACAGTTCCTCGCCGACCGCCCGCACCGTGGCATACAGCGCCGCGTCTTCGCCCGGCTCACCGCAGGCCGCCATCCAGTTCGCCGACAGGCGCACCTGCGCCAGAGTTCCGACATCGGCGCTGAGGATATTGGTGAGGGCCTCGGTCACCGCCAATCGGCCGGACGCGGGCGCGTTCAGCACCGCGACGGGCGTGCGCTCACCCATCGCCATGGCCTCGCCGGCGTGGCCGACGTAGTCGATGACCGTGACGGCCACGTCACTGACGGGAACCTGCCAGGGACCCACCATCTGATCCCGGCTGATCATGCCGCCGACGGTCCGGTCGCCGATGCTGATCAGGAAGGTCTTGTCCGCCACCGTCGGGCAGGTCAGCACCCGCGCGATGGCCTCGCGCAGATCCAGGCAAGAGGCATCGAACGGCAGGGCCGCCGGGACCCGGCTGGTCACCTCACGATGCATGCGCGGGACCTTGCCGAGCAGCACCTCGATCGGCATGTCCACCGGCGTGTCACCCAGCTGCGGATCCGTGACGCGCAGCACGCCCGAATCATCGATCTCGCCGATCACCGCGAACGGACAGCGCTCGCGCGCGGCCATCGCGGCGAAACGCTCAAGCCCTGAGGGCTTGAGCGCGATCACATAGCGCTCCTGCGCCTCGTTGCACCAGATCTGCAGCGGCGACATGCCCGGATCCCCGCTCGGTACGGCCCGCAGGTCCACCTGCGCGCCGCGCCGGCTGTGGGCCACGGCCTCCGGCACGGCATTGGAGAGACCGCCGGCACCCACGTCGTGAATGAGCGCGATGGGATTGTCGGCACCGAGTGCCCAGCACCGGTCGATCACCTCCTGGGCGCGTCGCTCGATTTCCGGATTGCCACGCTGCACGGAGGCGAAATCCAGGTCCGCGCTGCTGCTGCCGCTGGCCATCGATGAGGCGGCACCGCCGCCCAAGCCGATCAGCATGGCAGGCCCTCCCAGCACCACCAGCTTCGCTCCCACCGGAACATCGCCCTTGCGCACCTGGTCGCGGCGGATGTTGCCGAGGCCCCCGGCGATCATGATGGGCTTGTGGTAACCGCGGCTGCGCAGCGCGCCGTCGCCGGCCGCCGCCTGCTCGAACGTGCGGAAGTACCCGCAGATGTTCGCTCGCCCGAACTCGTTGTTGAAAGCCGCGGCACCCAGCGGACCCTCGATCATGATGTCCAGCGCCGAAGCGATGCGCGCGGGGCTGCCCAGGCTCTGCTCCCAGGGCTGCTCGAAGCCCGGAATGCGCAGGTTCGACACGGAGAATCCGCAAAGTCCCGCCTTGGGCTTGGCGCCGATCCCCGTTGCCCCTTCATCGCGGATCTCCCCACCGGATCCGGTCGCGGCGCCGGCAAAGGGCGAGATGGCGGTCGGATGATTGTGCGTCTCGACCTTCATCAGGATGTCGATCGGTTCGCGGTGGCCGTGATACACCCCGGCCGCGTCCGGAAAGTACCGGACGCCGATCGCGCCCTCCATGACCGCGGCGTTGTCGCGGTAGGCCGAAGAGATTCCCTGCGGTGCCCGTTCGTGCGTATTGCGGATCATGGCGAACAGCGATTTGTCCTGCGGCACCCCGTCGATGGTCCACCGGGCATTGAAGATCTTGTGCCGGCAGTGTTCCGAGTTGGCCTGCGCGAACATCATCAGCTCGGCATCCGTCGGATCGCGGCCGAGTCGCGCGAAGGCCTCCAGCAGATAGTCGATTTCATCCTCCGCCAGCGCCAGGCCGAACTGCGCGTTGGCGGCCTGCAGCGCCTGCCGCCCCCCCGCGAGCGCGATCCGGTGCAGCGCGCCGGGGGCGTGATGGGCGAAGAGTTGCTCGGCCTGCAAGGTGTCCGTGACCGCCATCTCGGTCATCCGGTCAAACAGCGCCACCGCGACCCGCCCGAGCGCGTGCGGCTCGAGCGCCTGCGCCACGTCCAGCTCGTAGCGGATGCCGCGTTCGATGCGGCGCACGGACTGAAGTCCGCACACGTGGGCGATATCGGTGGCCTTGCTGGACCAGGGTGAAATGGTGCCGGTGCGGGGGATCACGAGCAGGGCCTGGGTGTCGAGGCCGGTGATCGTGGCCGCCGGCTGCATCCTCGGGCCATAGGTCAGAAGCTTTTCGAGCAGGTCCTGCTGCTCCCCGCTCAAGGCCGCCGGGGCATCGATGAAGTGCACGAACCGCGAGCGCAACGCCCGGACCCGGGGCTCGAGGGCTCGGAGCCGTAACAGGAGCTTGGCAATACGGAAGTCCGAGAGGGCGGCCCTGCCCTGAAGCTCGAGCATCAGCGTGGCTGCCTACTTGCGCGGCGGATCGCCCGCCGGAGCAGAATAGACGGGCATGGGAAACTGGGTGACATTGCCACCCTCGAGGGCCGTGATCTTGGCGGTGCCCTGCTTCTTGACCTCATCGATCCGCAGCACCGAATGCAGCGGCAGGAAGCTGCGCTTCACCCCGTCGAACTCGGTCTTGATCCGCTCTTCGTTCGGGTCCACCACGATGCTTCCGCGCTCCCCGAAGACGATGTCCTCCAGCTCGATGAAGCCGAAGAGGCTGCCATGGGTGACCTTTTTCGCGTAGATCTCGTAAATCTTGCCCTGGTTGAGGAACAGGACTTTGAAAATGTGACTGGCTGCCATGGGTCCCGGGGAGTGAACTTGGTACTTTGGGGCGGGATTATATGTCCGCCCATCGGCCTATAGCGGCCAACTGGGAGTATTTGTCGACACGGGGGCGCCGGTGGCGCTGCAACTTCGCATAATCAGTGATCACCGCCGGCTGCTCGGAGACCGCAGTACCGTGGTGTTCGACGCGGCCGGGGGCAGTATCGGCCGCGCGGCGGACAACGACTGGGTACTGCCGGACTCGCAGCGCTTCGTCTCGGCCCATCACGCGCGCATCCACTTCCGCGACGGACTGTTCATCCTCGAGGACACGAGCACCAACGGCGTCTTCGTGAACGACGACGACCACCCGGTGGCCAGGCGCGGCGCCCACGTGCTGCAGAACGGGGACATCATCCGGTTCGGCGAATACCAGGTCGTGGCGATGATCGAGTCCCGCGCCGCCGGGCCGCACCCGGCCCCCGCCACGGACTTCGGGATGCCGACCACGACCGGCAGCGTCGAGGTCCAGACTTCCGCGAACAGCGTCGAGGTACTGGCCGCGTTCGGCCAGGCGGCGCAGACCGACCTGGGTGCTGCGCTGGACCTGGACGCGCTGCTGCAGGCGGACGTCGAGGATTTCACCGGCCCGCTCGCGGTGAATGCCTACGGCCAGCCCGTGACGACCCCGCCGCCGCCCGCGCCCCGGCCCTACACGCCGCCGGCCGGAAGGCCCCCGGCCGCGTCTTCGGCGGCTTCCGACTTGAGTTCGGTTCTGGCCGAGAGCGACACCGAGCGTCGTGCGATTGCACGCCGCATCGAGCGCCTCGCGCGGGCGGCCGCACGGGCTCAGGAGGGCCGGACGGTCGTCCCACCGCTGCCGCAGGATCTCAATGGCGGTCTGGCCGCATTCTGCAAGGGCGCCGGCATCGCGGCGGATCAGTTCGCACCCGAGCTGCAGGTGCGCCTGCTGCAACTGGCCGGCCAGCTGATCCGCGAAGTGCTGGTCGGCCTGAAGGACATGGAGCTGGTGCGCGGCGAGACGCTGCGTCCGCTGCAGATCGGCACGGCGCCGGAAACCGACGACCCGCGTCCCTCGCTGGCGCAGGCCGGCGTCGAGGAACTGCTGGTCCAGATCCTGAGCCAGCACGAGAGCCGCAGGCTCGATGCCGTGCAGTGGCTGCGCGAGATGATGGACCGGGCGAAGATCCATGAGCGCGCGATGATCGAGGCCCTGCGGGCCGCATTCGCGGATTTCGTCGCGCGCCTTGCGCCGTCGGAACTGGAATCACGCTTCGAGCGGCAGGCGCGCGGCGCCTCCGACCGCGGCGCCCGCAACTGGGAGCTGTACCAGGAGTTCTACCGCAGCATCGCCGCGGGCGGCGATGGGCTGCTGCCGCGCGTATTCCTGGACGCCTTCAGCGCCGCGTACGAGCGGGCCCTGCAACCGCGCGGCAAGTAGCGATCCTCACGCTCAGGTCCGGGGCTTGCCGCAGCGCGCGAGCACCGCGCGCAGATCGCGGATCGGCGGAAACACCTCATTGTTCCAGTCGCAGCCCTGCGCATCGTACGCGCGCTGCTCGAACTCCACGATTTCCTTGTCTTCGCGGAAGATGTTCTCGGTGAAATGGGTGACGAACGGCCACACGGCGTGGATCAGCCCCGGCACCGGGGGTTTCTTCACGGAGAGGTAACCGAAGGTACGGTTACTGCGCTGTTCGGAGTCCAGCGGCGTGTAGCCGAGCCACACGGACAGCACCGGGTCGTCGTGCTCGCGGTCGATGTTGCGCCCGACCCAGACCCTGAGGGTCTGGTAGGGGTAGTCGGTGCGGATGCACATGTAATCGGAAAAATCGCCCTTCTTCTCGCCGCGCTTGCGCACCAGGTCGATGATGACGCGCTCCCCGGCCGACTGGCCGCCGCCGGCGCGGCTGAAGCTGTACTCCACCTGCGCCCAGTCATCGCCGTGATCCCTGCCGAGGCATTTCGCGGTGATGGACCCCATCTGCTTGCGGTGCATGAACTGGTGGTTCATGTCGAACAGATTCTCGTGCATGAAGGTGTAGTGGCAGTTCACCTCACGATTCAGCTGCCGGGTCTTGTAGGCCCGGTTGGCATAGGCGCCCAGGGACTTGGGCTTTCGGGCCTGCGCCAGGGCCGGGTCGCCCGGGAAGACGAACAGGAGATTGTCGACCTCATGGACCGGATAGCTGCGCACGCCATTGGGCAGCCGCTCCTTGCCCAGATAGGGCACATCCACGCATTCGCCGGTGCCGCTGTAGGACCAGCCGTGGTAATGACACTTGAGCCGGTTTTCGCACACCACCCCCAGATGCAGCGGCACCTGGCGATGGGCACAGCGGTCCTCCAGGGCGTAGGCTTGGCCGTTCTGCCCGCGATACAGGACGATGGGCTCGCCGGCAAAGCGGCGGGCGAGGGTCCGCCCCACCTTGAGCTCATCGGCCCAGGCCAGCGGGTACCAGAAATCCGGATGGGCGCCGATGCGCCGCAGGTCGAAGGGCTTGGCGGCAGTCGCCGGCGTGGGGGCCAGCGGGGGCACGGCATCTTCGAGCATCAGTTACTCCGAAAGCGCGGCGCTGGCGGTCGCGATCATTGACATAAAGTGGCGGAGAGGGTGGGATTCGAACCCACGTGCCGGAATTACCCGACCATCCGATTTCGAGTCGGCGCCGTTATGACCGCTTCGGTACCTCTCCGGGTTGTCACCGGCCTGCGCAGATTTTTGTATGCAATAACAACCACTTGCGTACAGAAAAAATCGTCCGGACCAGGATCCGGCCGCGTTCTGTAGCACCGTGGGCCTACGCAGGGCCCGCGACTGGTATTCTAGCCGAACCTGAAGGCATGAAGTGAGGTCCCGATGCGTCGATTGTCGACGTTGGACTCGTTCTACCGGTTCTACAAGGGGCGACAGGTGACCCGCGCGGTCATGGCCGCCGTGGCGTTGACCGCCCTGGTCGCAGCCAGCTACTCGCCCCCGCCGCGGTCCGTCAACCCGGTCCAGAGAAAGGGTGAGCTGCGGGTGGTGACCCTGGAAGGTCCGACCACCTATAGCAAGGGCACGCGCGGCACCGAGGGTCTGGAGTTTCGCCTGGCCCAGGCGTTCGCCCGCCAGCAGGGCCTGGACCTGTACATCTACCCCGTCGCGAGCCCCGCGCTGATGCGAGCGGAGCTGGCGGCCGGACGGGCCGATATTGCTGCAGCGCAGCTAACCGCGGATCATTCCTGGTCGGGGCTGGGTGATGCCGCGGCCGTCTATGATTATGTTCCCCAGCTCGTGGTCTATCGCCGTGGCGAGGACCCGCCGGCCGCCGCGGACCTGGGATCCCTGCGCCTGCTGGTCAAGGCCGGCAGTCCTCAGGAGCAGATGCTGCTGAGGCTGAAGAGGAGGCTGTTCCCGGATCTGGCCTGGACCGCCGTCTCGCCGCACGGCGTGGACCCGCTGCGGCAGATCCAGAACGGGGCCGGCGACTACGCGGTCGTCGACGCGAATGAATATGCCTACGCCCGCCACCTCTACCCGGATGTCGTCAGCGCCTTCGCGCTGCCGGAAGCCCGTCCCGTGCAATGGGTGGTGCGCCACACCGACCCGGATCTGTATGCGGCGGTGAACCGTTTCGTCGACGCCTCGCGTCAGTCGGGGCTGCTGGCATCGCTGCTCACGCCGCCTGCGCAGGACCGGCGGGTCCTGGCCTACGAGGACACGCTGCAGTTCCACCAGGATCTGGATGCCCGGCTGCCGCAGTACCGGGCGTGGTTCGAGGAAGCCTCGCAGCAGACCGGCATCGACTGGCGGCTGCTCGCGGCCATCGGCTACCAGGAATCGAAGTGGAATCCCGCGGCGCAGTCCCCGATGGGCGCCTCGGGCATGATGATGCTGACCTCGAACACCGCCGATTCGCTGGGCGTGGAGGACCGCTCGGATGCGCACGCGAGCATCCTCGCGGGCGCACGGTACTTCCAGGAAGTGCGCGACAAGGTGCCGGCGCACATTCCGGAGCCGGACCGCACCTGGTTCGCGATCGCGGCCTACAACGTCGGCTACGGACACGTCGAGGATGCCCGTCGCCTGGCCCAGATGCGCGGCAAGAACCCGGACTCCTGGCAGGACGTGCGTGACCAGCTGCCGTTGCTCGCCGATGAGACCTGGTATGACCGGCTCAAGCACGGCTTCGCGCGCGGCGCGGAGCCCGCGCAGTTCGTCGATCGCATCCAGCGCTTCCTGAAACTCCTGGAATGGCAGCCCGGAAACGCGGGCGCGATGCAGCCGGCGAGTGCCAACCCCGACGCCACCTGGGTCGGGCGACCGACGGCCTGATTTCAGCGTCGCTGCGCGAAGAACTGCTGCAGCTGCGCCGAACACTCCTCGCTCAACACGCCGCCGAACACATCGACCCGGTGATTCAGCCCCGGCATGCGGAACAGGTCGATGGTACTGCCGGCGGCTCCGGCCCGCGGATCCCATGCGCCGAACACGAGGCGGCGCACCCGCGCGTGCACGATCGCCGCCGCGCACATCGCACACGGCTCGAGCGTCACGAACAGCGTCGTGTCGGTCAGCCGGTAGCTGCCCAGGGCCGCGCCACCGGCGCGCAGCGCTTCGATTTCCGCATGCGCCGTCGGATCGTTCGTGGCGATCGGGCAATTGCGGCCCTGTGCGATGACACGATCATCCAGCACCAGTATTGCGCCCACCGGCACTTCGGCGGATTCGAGCGCCTGCGCCGCGAGCTGCATGGCGTGGCGCATGTAGTCGACATCGGAAAGCGCTCGCATGCGGGCAGTGTACCGCTTGTCGCTGTCGGGACGCGGTGCTACCGTTTCGCGGGTTTTCCTGGCTGAAGGGGGATTGCTCATGCTCGGATACGTGACGCTCGGGACCAACGACCTCGCCAGGGCAGCGGCGTTCTACGACGCCCTCGCGGCCGAACTCGGCGCCAGCCGCACGATGCAGACGGACAAGTTCATCGCCTGGGGCGCACCGAATTCCGCGATGGTGTTCCTGATCAAACCGGCCGATGGCAAGCCGGCCACGGTCGGCAATGGCGTCATGGCGGCGCTGCTTGCCAAGGATGCGGGCCAGGTGGATCGCATCTACCGGCTCGCCATGAGTCTGGGAGGCAAGGACGAAGGCCCACCGGGGGATCGCGGCGGCGGTTTCTATGCGGCCTACTTCCGCGATCCGGACGGCAACAAGCTCAACGCCTTTCACGCCGGCTGAAGCGCCCCGCGCGGCGCGGCTGGCTGGTAACGGGTCGTGCCGGGGCACGGCCCTTTTTCAGGCATTGACATGCAACCTTTTGGTTGCATAATATTCACATGACGGAGGATGACGTATTCCGCGCCCTGGCCGATGCGAGCCGGCGGATGCTGCTCGATCGGCTGCATCGTCGCGACGGCCAGAGCCTCAACGAGCTGTGCGCAGGACTCGACATGACCCGACAGGCCGTGACCAAGCACCTGGCGATACTGCAGAGCGCGAACCTCGTCTCGGTGCAGCGTCGGGGCCGCGAGAGGCTGCACTTCATCAACCCGGTTCCGATCAACGACATCGCCGAGCGCTGGATCGGCAAGTTCCAGCGTGGCCATCTGCGCGCGCTGTCAGCGCTGAAGAAATTCCTGGAGGAGGACGATCATGAGTGAGGCCCCCCGAAGCACGTTCGTGTACGTGACCTACATCCGCACCAGCGCGCAAAAGCTCTGGAGCGCACTCACGAGCCCGGAGTTCAACCGTCAATACTGGTTCGGCATGCACATCGACTCCGAGTGGAGCCCCGGCGCCGCCTGGACGCTGCGTTTCACGGACGGCGGCGTCGCGGACTCGGGTGAGGTGCTGGAATTCGATCCGCCCCGCCGCCTGGCCTTGAGCTGGCGCCATGAATTCTGGCCGGAGTTGAAGGCCGACGGTCCCGCGCGGTGCACCTTTGACCTGGAGCCCGACGGCGAGGTCGTCAAGCTCACCGTCACGCACACCAGCATGCAGGCCGACTCGAAGCTCATCGCCAAGGTTTCCGGCGGCTGGCCGAAGATCCTTTCGAACCTCAAGTCGCTGCTGGAAACCGGCCAGCCCGTCGCGACCGGGAAACTGGCCTGAGGATCACGGGCCTGAACATCACTGGAACAGCGCTTGCGCCCGCAGGTCCTGCCCGGCCGCGGTCGCGAGCGTCCGGGTCTCCAGATAGTCCGCCGCATCGCAGGTCGGATGCGCAAAGTGCACGGCGAGCTTGCGGGTGATGGTGACGGTCGACCCGTCCCGGGCGTAGCGGGACTCGTAGCTGCCCACCTTCGAGGAGACCGTGACCGGCTTCGGCAGCGCCGTGATCACGAAACCATCGGGCACGGTCAGCTGCGTGACTTCTTCGCGCGTGCCCCCGGCGCACACATAGGGCAGTTCGCGCGTGGGCACCGCGGTGCTGGCGGCGAAATTGCCGACGCCGAGCAGATTGATCCCGAAATTCAGGCCAAAGGCTCCTGGGCCCGGCAGAGGCACGCGGGCCGGCAGCTCGAACTGCGCCTCGTACGAGAAGGGCTGTGAGAGGTCGCGCGGATCCCCGAATTTCAGGGTCCCCGTGCCGTTCTGACCGCTGCGCGCCAGCAAGGTGACCGCCACCTGTGCGAGCTGATCCTTCGGCAGGCTGCCCATGATGCCCCGGTTGAGCACGTCGAAGACACCGCGTCCGCTGACGACGTTGCTGCCCTTGATCGAACCGTCGCCCGCCAGCGTCGCGACGGTCTTCACGTTGATGCCGGTGGACTGGTCGCTGATCAGCGGAGTCGGCATCAGCTGCGGCAGGCCCTGCCCGGCATCGGTCACGAGGGCCGTCTTGGCGTTCAATGCATCCGACAACACCCCCGGGGTGGCGAACGGGTTGGTCGAATCGAGGAACAGGTGATACTCCGGCAGGTAGGTGACGGCGTGGTTGAACGCGTCGAGCACCGCGGTCTTCGGCAAGGTGTACGAGGCTCCGGCGCTGATCAGCACGGCGCTGCTGCGAATGCCCTTGGCGGCGAGCAGGGCTTCGAGCAGGGCCACATGATCCTTGCAGTCCCCGTAGCGGACCTGGAGCACCGCGTCGGCGTTGTGCGGCACATAGCCGCCCACGTTCAGGAAGATCGCCACGTAGCGGATGTTCTGACTGACCCAGCGATACAAGGCGTCCACCTGCGCGCGCTTGTCGCTGATGCCCTGGGTGATGTCGTCGGCCTGCTTCTGGATGGCAGGCGTGACTTTGGCGGCCGGCCGCGCCGCGACCAGGTAGGCCCGCGCCAGATCAGCGTAACTCCGCAGCGTGGAAGCTTCGACGTAAGGACTGATGTCCGACATGTCCACCGAGTTCGGCTCCGGAGTGGTCGCCGTGGTCTGCGGCAGCGTCCACACCCACTTGCGCTGACCGGCCGGCGCCGGGTGCGTCTCACCACCGGGGACCCCGGCGCTGTTGACGTCGAGCACCAGGGCGGCCGGTGCCAGCAGCGTCAGCGTCGCGGCCTGGTATTCGACCAGCCTCGGATAGGATTCGCGCATGGAGAAGACGCCCGGCAGCTCCGGCTTCAACTGGGTGCGCCGGTAGTGCAGTGTCAACGTCGCGCCGACTTCGACCTGCGGGAACACCACCACCTGCACCTTGTAGTCACTGAAGGTCGGCGCGGAGGCACTGACCGGCAGCTGCTGCGTCAGGATCTTGTCCGGCGTCACCTCGGCGCGCGTGCCCGCCGCCGTGACCGTGTAGGCCTCCAGGACCTCGAGCTTCTGCAGGGAGTCGCTGAAGGGCAGCGGCACCTGGCTCGTCTGCGTCACCGCCTGCGCCGTGTTGACTTTGAAGCTCTCGGTCTCCTCCATCGTGTAGGTCGCGTCCTGATGAACCGTGTACAGGATGTCATCCTTGATGACGGTAATGGGCCCCGCCTGCACCGCGGTCGCGGCGACCAGCATGAACGCCCCGGCCACGACCTTCGCCCCATCGCCCATCCGCTTGCAGAACCGCATGTCGCCCCCCGACGAAGATCGGCTCATTCTGTCATGAGTGTCGTTGCCGCATTGCAGTTATTCACTCACCTGGTCCAGCCTGCGCAGCGATCCGGCGCTGAGCTTCAGGCCCGCGGCCGCGACCAGCGATTGCAGTTGCGTGGAACTCGTCGCGCTGGCAATCGCCGCGGTGACACCGGGACGTGACATCACCCACGCCAGTGCCACGCTCGCCGCCGTACTGCCCTGCTCGGCCGCGACCTCATCGAGGGCGCCGAGAATCGCCATGCCGCGCGGGTTCAGATACTGCTCGACCCGTGGCGCACGCGCGCGGCCCACGAGGTCCTGCGCCGCACGGTACTTGCCGCTCAGGAATCCGGCGGCCAGCGAAAAATAGCTGATGACGCCCACGCCGCGCTGCCTGCACAGGGGCGCGAGCTCCGCCTCGAATCCGGATCGGTCGTAGAGGTTGTAGAGCGGCTGCAGGCTCTCGTAGCGCGGCAGGCCGCCCCGCGCGGCGAGATCCAGCGCCTGCCCCAGACGCTGTGCGCTGTAGTTCGACGCGCCGATGGCGCGCACCTTGCCCTGGCGGATCAAATCCCCGAAGGCCGACAGAGTCTCCTCCAGCGCCGTATCCGCATCATCCACATGCGCCTGATACAGGTCGATGTAGTCCGTCTGCAGGCGGCGCAGCGACTCCTCGACGGCACGCAGGATATTCGCGCGCGACAGACCCTTGCGATCCGGAGGCATCAGCCAGCCGACCTTCGTCGCGAGGATCACGCGTGCGCGATTGCCGCGCCGCTGCAGCCACTCCCCGATGATGGTCTCGGATTCGCCGCCGACGTGGCCCGGCACCCAGGTGGAATACACATCCGCGGTGTCGATGAAGTCGAAACCGGCCGCCACGAACTCATCGAGGATGCGGAAGGAGGCCGCCTTGTCGAGCGTCCAGCCGAAGACATTGCCGCCCAGGCACAAGGGCGCCGTGAAGATTTCCGATTGACCCAGTCTGCGTTTTTCCATGATGCTCCCCGCCCTGGCGACGTGTTCGCCAACGATGATGTGAGAGTAAGCTCCCTGCATTCGCCGCAGCAACTCGTGCACTGCACCGTCGGTGCGAGTGACGACAGGCACCCACGCCGCTATCATCAGAGCACGTCCCAGGGCAATCCCGGAACCACCTTCACCCTGACCCGGTTCTGACATCCAGATCGACCCAGCGTGCACATCGGGTGCCAGCGTGCCTAAGCGAAAACACGGTCCGGGTGGCACGCCCTTCGATGAGGCGGACTTCGTCGTCGCGCGGCGCGCCGCCGTACCCCATGAGTTCGTGCTGGATGCCCTGGCCTCTCTGACCCCCGTCACGCGACGCATGTTCGGCTGTCTCGCGGTTTACGTCGAAGACAGGATCGTGCTCATTCTGCGCGACCGGCAGGATCATCCGGCCGACAACGGGGTGTGGCTAGCCACGACGGTGGAGCACCACGCGAGCCTCAAAGGCGTATTTCCGAAGATGCGGTCGATCCAGCTGTTCGGACGGGATGTCACGCACTGGCAGGTTCTGCCTGCGGATGCGAGCGATTTCGAGCGCTCGTCGCTGCAGGCCTGTGCGCTGATCCTCGCCGGGGATCCAAGAATCGGCAAGGTGCCGAAGCGGCGCAAGCGCATCGCGATGCGCAGACGTTGAGTGCGCGTGGCTCATGCTGCCGGTCGCGCTTACCAGTAGGGCTGCTGGACCGAGCTGCTCAAGAGAAATCTCGGCTGTGTGCCGAGGTGGGCCGCGGGAACTGCATGCAGCAGCAGCGAATGCATCAGGATCACATCCCCCGCTTCTGCCGTGTTTTCCAGAACCTGCAGGGATATGCCGTCGATTTCTTCGACCTGGTCGTGAAACCGCCGGATGCGCTGCGCGGGGTTGCCGGGGGTGCACAGGTCGCGCAGGTAGGGGTGTCGTTGGAGGGACTTACGCAGCTGCGCACTGCGAGTCCCCTTGGCCGCAGGGTGCGCCCTGAACCACTCGTGGACCAGACGGTGTGAGCCGCTGAGAATATTCGTGCCACCGCAGCGGGCACCGACCGGGGACAGCATGGCATGGATCAGCACGCCGCAGGGTGGAGTCAGCGCCCCCATGTAGTCCCCATCCATGTGCCATCCACTGCTGGGGACATCCCAGTCCCCGCCGGTCGGAAAATGCAGGAAGAAGGCACCCCAGTTCTTCGGCAACGGCAGCGACTGGCCCTCGAGCACCTCGGATATGGCACCGATCGTCCGCGCCGTACCGATCGCCCGAAATGCCGGGTGAGCCTTCAGGTGCTGCAGGTGTTCGGGTCGCGTCCGGGTCCAGGTGGCAGGATCTTCCCGACGAATTCCCGTCCGGCCGAGCCCCTCCCAGATCACCTCGCACATGGCAGCGGCGTCGGCCGCGCCGAAGGCGCCGCGCACCCGGACCCAGCCGCTGGCGCGGAAGTGCTCGAGCTCGGTGGCGTTCAGGACAGGCATGGGGAATAGGATCGCATGAAACCGTTGCGGCGCATCAATGACGCCAGCGGTCGCATCGAGCGCGATCAGAATGAGTGTTACACTTTTCGCGCGGTCATCTCGAAAAACAACTGTCGTACCGGGCCGCGATCGAAGGGGGAAATCGAGTCATGGAAAACCGCTATGCGAATCCGGCGCCTCTGGGACTGATCGGTTTTGCGGCCACGACCTGGCTCCTGAGCCTGGTCAATGCCGGGTTCTTCCCGAGCGCAAGCCTGCCCCTGGTTCTCGGCATGGCGCTGGCCTTCGGCGGGGCGGCGCAGGTCCTGGCGGGCGTGTTGTCCTACATCCGCGGCAACACCTTCGCCACCGTGGCCTTCATCAGCTACGGATCCTTCTGGCTCTCCTTCGTCGCCTATGTCCACCAGTTCGGCGGCGGCGCGCCGCCGGCGTTCGTGGGCTGGTATCTGCTCGTGTGGGGCGTTTTCACCTTTTACATGTGGATCGCCTCCTTCCGGCACAACACGGCACTGCAGCTGGTGTTCCTGACGTTGTGGATCACCTTCTTCGTGCTCGCCGCCGGCGATCTTTCAGGATCGGCCCTGCTGCACCGGACAGGCGGATTCACCGGGCTGCTGTGCGCCGGTCTTGCCGCCTATCTGTCGGCCGCGGAAATCATCAACGCGGACTACGGCCGGACGGTGCTCCCCATCGGCGCCAGGTCTGCGGCGGGGTGACCTTCGATGAACTCGCGGGTGATGGCCTGCGCAGCCGGCGAGAGAGGCGTCTCGTCGTGCCCGAGCCCCGCCAGCTCCA
>DATJPN010000043.1:0-15363 GCA_035506335.1 Steroidobacteraceae bacterium
CGACGAACTTCACCCAGACGATTCCCGCCTGATACTGCACTTCGACGACGAGCCGGTACTTGTTGCCGCCCAGGTTGAACACGACGCGGTTGTTACCGCAGATGCTCGCACTCGCGAACTGATCCTTGATGTCCTGCGGCCTGCGCCACTTCGCCCTCAGAGCCTCCTCGTACCAGCTGTGGAGCGGGCCTCGCGCATCAGCGCAACCGGGTCGCTCCCAGAACTTCTTCAGGCTGCTCTTGGCGATCACCCTCATCGATCAGCAGTATCTCCCATTTTGGGAGATCTATCAAGGGCCGCATTATCCCGGGGTTTTTGCCAGTTTTGCCCCCATTTACGGGCTTACGGACTGACCGCGAAACATGCCAACATCAAACGGGACGCCCTCGTCACTCCCACTCAATCGTCGCCGGCGGCTTCCCCGAAATGTCGAATACGACCCGTGAGATGCCGGGCACTTCATTGACGATGCGGCGCGAGACTTCGTCCAGGAATTCATACGGCAGGCGCGCCCAGTGCGCCGTCATGAAGTCGATGGTTTCCACGGCGCGCAGCGCGATCACATAGTCGTAGCGGCGGCCATCGCCCATCACGCCCACCGAGCGCACCGGCAGGAACACGGCGAAGGCCTGGCTGGTGCGATCGTACAGGTCGTGGCGGCGCAGTTCCTCGATGAAGATGGCATCCGCGCGCCGCAGCAGGTCGGCGTACTCCCGGCGCACCTCACCGAGGATGCGCACTCCGAGTCCGGGGCCCGGAAAGGGATGGCGGTACACCATGGCATGCGGCAGTCCGAGTTCGGTCCCGAGGCGCCGCACCTCGTCCTTGAACAGCTCGCGCAGCGGTTCGACGAGCTTCAGCCGCATGCGCTCCGGCAGTCCACCCACGTTGTGGTGCGACTTGATGACATGCGCCTTGCCGGTCTTGCTGCCCGCGGACTCGATGACATCCGGGTAGATCGTGCCCTGGGCCAGGAAGCCGACATCCTTGAGCTTGTTCGACTCCTCTTCGAAAACCTCGACGAACAGCCGTCCGATGATCTTGCGCTTGGCCTCCGGGTCGGTGACGCCCTGCAATGCGGCCAGGAAACGATCCGCGGCGTCGACGCGGATCACCGTGACGCCGAGGTTCTGCGCGAAGGTGCGCATGACCTGATCGCCCTCTCCGAGTCGCAGCAGACCATGATCCACGAATACGCACACCAGCCGATCCCCGATCGCCCGGTGCAGAAGGGCGGCCACGACGCTCGAATCCACCCCGCCCGACAGCCCCAGCAACACCTTGCCGTCGCCGGTCTGGTCGCGGACGCGGCGCACGGCATCCTCGATGATGTTGCCCACGCTCCACAGTGCATCGCAGGCGCAGATTTCACGCACGAAGCGCTCGAGCATGCGCGCGCCCTGCAGGGTGTGCGTGACCTCCGGATGAAACTGCACGCCGTAATAGCGGCGTCCCTCGTCGCTCATGGCCGCGATGGGTGCGTGCCCGGAGGCCGCCGTCGCGGTGAAGCCCTCGGGCAACCGCGTCACCCGGTCGCCGTGGCTCATCCAGACGTCGAGGATTGCGCGACCGGCCTCGTCCCGGCGGTCGCTCAGACCGTCGAGCAGCCGGCACTTGTCCGTGACGGTCACCTCGGCGTAGCCGAATTCGCGCGTCAGGCCGGCGATGACTTCTCCGCCGAGCTGCTGGGCCATGGTCTGCATGCCGTAGCAGATGCCGAGCACCGGTACACCGAGCGCGAACACGGCATCCGGCGCGCGCGGCGGCTGCGCGTCGGTGACCGACTCGGGGCCTCCGGAGAGGATCACGCCACGCGGCGCAAACGCGCGCACGGTCGCATCGTCGACATCCCAGGGATGGATTTCGCAGTACACGCCGCTCTCGCGCACCCGGCGGGCAATCAGCTGGGTGTACTGCGCGCCGAAGTCGAGAATCAGGATCCGGTGCGCGTGGATGTCCGCGGCAGTGGGTGTCGTCATCTTCGCGAAATTCAGGAAACGCGGTAGTTGGGCGCTTCCTTGGTGATCGTCACGTCGTGCACGTGGCTCTCGCGCACGCCGGCACTCGTGATGCGCACGAACTTCGGCCGCGTGCGCATGATCTCGATGGAGCCGCTGCCCGTGTAACCCATGGCGGCGCGCAGGCCACCGGCGAGCTGGTGCAGGATCGAGACCAGGCTACCCTTGTAGGCGACCCGGCCCTCGATGCCCTCCGGCACGAGTTTCTCGAGCTCGCCCGCCGCATCCTGGAAATACCGGTCCGCGCTGCCGTGCTTGTCGGCCATGGCCCCCAGGGACCCCATGCCCCGATACGCCTTGTACGAGGCACCCTGGTACAGCTCGACCTCGCCGGGGGACTCCTCGGTGCCGGCGAACATGCCGCCGATCATCACGGCGTGCGCCCCGGCGGCGATGGCCTTGGCCAGGTCGCCCGAGAAACGGATGCCGCCATCGGCGATCACCGGAATGCCGCTGCCCTCGAGCGCCCGCGCGACGTTCGACACGGCGCTGATCTGCGGCACCCCGACCCCCGCCACGACGCGCGTCGTGCAGATCGATCCGGGGCCGATGCCGACCTTCACGGCATCCGCCCCCGCCTCGACCAGGTCCCGGGCCGCCTCGGCCGTGACGATGTTGCCGGCGATCACCTGCATCTGGGGCCAGCGCCGCCGGATGTGGCGCACCATGTCGATGACGCCCTGGGAATGACCGTGGCTGGTGTCCACGACCACCACGTCCACGCCGGCCTCGCTCAACGCGGCGACCCGCTCGAGGGTGTCCGCCGAGGTACCCACCGCCGCGCCGACCCGCAGGCGCCCGGTCTCATCCTTGCTGGCGCGCGGAAAATCGGTGGCCTTCTGGAAGTCCTTCACCGTGATCATGCCCTTCAGCTCGGAATCGGCATCGACCACCAGCACCTTCTCGATGCGATGCTTGTGCAGCAGGCCCAGCACCTCTTCCTTCGGCGCGTTCTCCCGCACCGTGATCAGCCGCTGCTGCGGCGTCATCACCGAGGACACCGGCGCATCGAGCTTCTCCTCGAATCGCAGGTCGCGATGGGTGACGATGCCCACGACCTTCTTGCCATCGACGACCGGGACCCCGGAGATGCCGCGCGAGCGCGTCAGCTGCAGCACCTCGCGGATGCTCATGTCCGGGGGAACGGTGATCGGGTCGCGGATCACGCCGCTCTCGAATTTCTTGACCCGCGCGACTTCGCGGGCCTGGGCGGCGATCGACATGTTCTTGTGGATGATGCCCATGCCGCCTTCCTGGGCGATCGTGATCGCGAGGCGGGCCTCGGTCACGGTGTCCATGGCGGCCGACAGGATGGGCAATCCCAGCCTGATGCTGCGGGTGAGGTGGGTGGATAGATCGACCTCGCGGGGCAGCACCGTGGAATGGGCCGGCACCAGCAGGACGTCGTCGAATGTCAGGGCTTCTTCGAGGATTCGCATGGCGCATTCTACGCACTCGCCGCGGTCGGGTAAACCCAAAGAAAGCGATACCATGGGACATGTCCCAGAGCCCCGAACGCAACGTCTATACCGTCACCCGGCTCAACCGGGAATGCCGGATGCTGCTGGAGGCCGGCCTGCCCGTGATCTGGCTCGAGGCGGAGCTGTCCAATTTCACCCAGCCGGCCTCCGGGCACTGGTACTTCACCCTCAAGGACAAGGAGGCGCAGATCCGCGGCGCGATGTTCCGGCAGCGCAACGCGAACCTCGCCTTCACGCCCCGGTCCGGACAGCTGGTGCTGGTCCGCGGTCGGGTCAGCCTCTACGAGCCCCGGGGCGACTACCAGATGATCGTCGATCACCTGGAGGAGGCCGGGATCGGGGCGCTCAAGCGCGAATTCGAGCGGCTCAAGGCACGCCTGGCCGCCGAGGGCCTCTTCGCGCCGCACCTGAAGCGCCCCCTGCCGGCCTTCCCGCGCCGCATCGGGGTGATCACCTCCCCGAGCGGTGCCGCCGTCCGCGATGTGCTGCACATCCTCAAGCGCCGCTATCCGCCGGCGCGAGTACTGATCTACCCGACGGCCGTACAGGGAGCCGCGGCCGTGCCCGCGCTGATCCGGGCCCTGGAACTGGCCTCGGCGCGTGCGGAATGCGACGTGCTCATCCTGGCGCGCGGCGGCGGTTCCCTCGAGGACCTCTGGGCCTTCAATGACGAGGGCGTGGCGCGCGCGATCCGCGCCTGCGCCGTGCCGGTGGTGAGCGGGGTCGGCCACGAAATCGACTTCACCATCGCGGACTTCGTGGCCGATGTGCGCGCGCCGACGCCCTCCGGCGCCGCCGAACTGGTCGTTCCGGATCGCCAGGCGCTGCTCCTCAGCCTGGGTCGGATCGGCGCACGTCTGGTTCAATCCGGTCGCCGCGAATTGCGCACCGCGAACCAGCTGCTCGCGAACCTGCGTCATCGTCTGCAGCGCACTCATCCGGGCGTTCGCCTGCAGCAGGGCGCACAGCGCCTGGATGAACTCGAACACAGACTGCGCCGCGGGCTGCGCGCCCGCCTGCAACAGCACAGCATCCGCTTGAGCACCGCCCTCGCGGCGCTGACGCGGGCCGCCCCCGCCCGGCGCGTCGCCCTCCTCGACGCCCGCGGCACGCAGCTGCGGCTGCGCCTGCGGCACGCGATGCAGCAGCGGCTGCAGAACAGCGAGCACCGCTGGAATCTGGCCCGGCAGAAGCTCGATGCGGTGAGCCCGCTCGCCATCCTCGGGCGCGGCTTCGCCGTCGTGACCGGGCCCGACGGCAAGGTGATCACGGACGCCGGCACGGTGGCGGTGGGCGCGGAAATCCGTGCACGGGTGCAGCGCGGCGCGGTTCGGGCCCGAGTCACCGGCATCGACCCGAACGGCGACCCGAGCACCGACCCATGAGGCTGCGGCTGCGCCGGTTCGGCGGCGCCCTGCTTGGCGCCGCGGCCCTCGCCACCGCCTGCGCCGGCACCGTGAGGCCCGATCTGCCGCGCAGCGAGAGCGTACCGGGCGGAGTCCGAATCCTCGCCCTGCCGGGGACGCCCGATGCAGCGCCGATCGCCACGTTCGAGCAGCACCGCGTGATGGTCGTGCGCCGGAACGACAAGTGGCTGGCCGTGGTCGGCATACCGCTCGATGCGACGACCGGAACGGGCACCCTTCAGGTGCAGGGTGGTCCGGACCGCACCTTCGTCATCGGCCCGAAATCCTATACCGTGCAGCGCCTGACGGTGGCGCCCCGCCAGGTCGACCTGTCACCCCAGGACGCCGCGCGGGCCGCCCGGGAACGCGACCTCATCCATGCCACGGTCGCGACATTCAGCCCGGGCGAGCCCGCCCTGGCGCTGCTACAGCCCGTACCCGGCGTGCGCTCGAGTTCATTCGGATTGCGGCGCGTCTTCAACGGCGAGGCGCGCAACCCCCACACGGGCATGGACATCGCCGCACCCACCGGCACGCCGGTGCGGGCGGCCGCCGACGGCACGGTGGTGGCGACCGGGGATTACTTCTTCAACGGCAACACCGTGATGATCGATCATGGGGAGGGAATGCTGACGGTGTACTGTCACCTGAGCGCATTCGCCGTGCACACGGGCGAGGCGATCCGCAGCGGCCAGGTCATCGGCAAGGTGGGCATGACGGGCCGGGTCACCGGTCCGCACCTGCATTTCGCCGTGGTGCTGAATCAGGTGTTCGTCGATCCGGCCCTGTTCCTGCCGCCGGCGCACCAGTACCTGCGGACGCGCTGACTCAGCCGCGCTTCGGGCGACGCCCTGCCGGCGGCCGTTTACCCGGCGTCGCAGCCTCGGCCTTCTTCTTGCGCGCGGCCTTCATGGCGGCGATCTTCGCGAGCTTCGCGCCGCGGTGCCCGGTGCCGGCGGTGCCCTTGCGTCGCGGGCGATGGCCGACCTTGTGCTCGGTGCGGCGTTCGCCGTAGGGATTGGCGTCGGCGCGGAATTCCACCACCACGGGTGTCGCGTACAGATCGAAGGTCTTGCGGAAGACATTCGCGAGGTAGCGGGCGTAGGCGTCCGGCACACGCTCGACCTGATTGCCGTGCACGATGACCCGCGGCGGATTGCGGCCGCCCTGATGCACATAGCGCAGCTTGATGCGGCGGCCATGCACCAGGGGCGGCTGGTGAGCCTGCAGGGCGGCCTCCAGCGTGCGGTTGAGCTCGCGGGTGGGCATCTCGCGCATGGCGGCCTCGAAGCCGCGCACCGCGGAGTGGACCAGTTCACCGACACCCGTGCCGTGACGCGCCGATATGAAGTGCAGCGGCGCATAGGGCACGAAATCCAGTTTCAGCGCGAGCTGGCGCCGGATGTCATCGCGCTGCTCCATCGGGATGCCGTCCCACTTGTTGACGGCGATGAGCAGGGCCCGGCCGCGCTGCAGGGCCATGCCGAGCACGCTGGCATCCTGCTCCCCCACCGAGTCGTGGGCGTCGAGCACCATGATCACGACATGGGCGTGGTCGATGGCCTGCAGGGTCTTCGCGACGCTGACCTTTTCGACGGGATCCTCGACTCTGGAGCGGCGGCGGATGCCCGCGGTGTCGATCAGCACGAACTCGCGCTCATCGCGCCGGAACGGCACCAGGATGCTGTCGCGGGTCGTCCCCGGTTCGGCGCTCGCGATGACCCGCTCCTCGCCGAGCAGCCGGTTGATGAGCGTCGACTTGCCGACATTCGGGCGGCCGATGACCGCGATGCGTATCGCATCGTCGACCGAGTCCTCGCGCACCGACTCTTCGAAGCCGGCGAGGACCTGCGACATGAGCTCGCCGATGCCCTGCCCGTGAGTGGCGGCGATGGGATGCGGCTCGCCGAGGCCGAGCGCGTGGAACTCGCTCAAGGCCACCTGGGCATCGAGGCTCTCGACCTTGTTGACCGCCAGGATGATCGGCTTGCCCGAGCGGCGCAGCTCCCGCGCGATGATCTCATCCTGCGGCGTCAATCCCGCGCGCGCATCGGCGATGAAGACCAGCCGGTCGGCCTCGGCCACCGCCCGCTCCGTCTGGAGGCGCATCTGCGCTTCGATGACCGATGGGTTCTCGACCACCAGACCGCCGGTGTCGATGACCACGTACGCGTTCGAGCCGAACTGGCCGTAGCCATACTGCCGGTCGCGGGTCACGCCGGGGACGTCGGCCACGATGGCATCCCGCGTCCGCGTCAAAGTGTTGAACAGCGTGGATTTGCCGACATTGGGTCGGCCGACCAGCGCCACGATCGGCAGCACGATGGTGTCCTTGCCGGGCGTGGCGCGGCCGCAGGGCGCCGCGCCTAGCCCCCGGCGCGCGCGATCGGGGCCGCGCGGAAGGCGTCGATGACGCCGCGATCGTTCAGCAGCAGCAACAGGCCGTCGGCATACACCGGCGGGTTGGTGTAGCGTACCTTGCCGGCCCGCACGCGGCCGATGATGGCGCCGTTCGACCTGTCCAGCCAGTGCACGTAGCCCTGGAAATCGGCGACGACGATCGCATCCCCGGCGACGGCCGGCCCGGAAAGTCCCCGGTGCGCGAGGCCCTTCTGGCGCCACACCTCGATGCCGGTGCGCCGCTTCAGGGCCAGCACCTCGCCATCGGCCGTGGACACGTAGACGTTGTCGTCATCCAGTGCGACACCGCGGTAACTGGACGTATCGTGCGACCACCAGATCTGTCCGGAGTCGAGCGCGATCAAAGCGACCTTGCCCTGGAAGCCGACGACGTAGACGTCGTTGCCGCTGACCTGCGCGCGCCCGTCGACATCGACCAGGCGGTCGAGATCGGTCTTGCCCTGCGGGATCTGCAGCTGCGTTTCCCAGACGCTCGCGCCGTCACTCAAGGACGCGGCGATCACGCGGCCGTTGTCGAATCCGGTCACGGCCACGTCGCCCGCGATCGTCGGGGAGGCGGTACCGCGCAGCGACAGCTTGGGCACCGTCTGCTGCTGCTGCCACAGTTCGTGGCCATCGGCGAGCGAGAGCGCGTGCAGCTTGCCGTTCACGCCCCGGACCAGCACCATCCGCGGCGAAACCGCCGGCGCCGCCAGGATCTCGGTCGAGATGTTCGTCGACCACAGCCGCCGGCCGCTCCCCGCGTCGAACGCCACGACGTCGCCGTCGGTGGAGCCGACGATGATCCGCCCATCGCCGAAGCCCACGGCACCGCCGAGCGGCAGCTTGGTGCGCGTCAGCCACTTCGTCCGGCCGTTTTGCAGGTCGAAGGCCGCGATCTCGCCTTTTTCGCCCGCGGCATACACGGTGTCACCTTCGACATCGAGCGCCAGGCCGAGGCGCAGGGGCACCTTGCTGCCGCCGACGTTCTCACTCCAGACCTTCTCGATCCTGAGGGTCTCGGGGAAGGCGACGAGCTTGGCCGGACGGTCCGGGTCCTTGTCCTTCGAGCAGGCGGCCACGACGGCCAGCAGCAGGATCGGCAGAATGCGACGCATGATGGATCAGGTCCCCTTCGCAATCGCCGCTGCCGGCATGCCGGCCGCATCGGCGGCCAGGTCGTTGATCTTCAGGTCCAGCAGGTCGTTGGCGGCCTGGGCCGGGCCGATGGCGGCTCGGGCGGCGCGATATTCACGCAACGCCGCCGCCTTGTCGCCCTTCGCGTAGTAGGCGTCGCCGCGAACTTCCGCAAACCGCCCCTCGAAGGCACCCTGGTTGGCCGTGCCCAGGGTAGCGAGCGCGGCATCGGCGCGGTTCTGCGCCACCTGTACCCGCGCCAGGCGCAAGCGGGCGACCAGCGCGAGCTGCGGGTCGCGGGAGTGATCCATGACCACGGTGAGATAGGAGGCGGCGCGGTCGACCTGCCCGGTTTCCAGCAGCAGCCGGGCCGCGGCAAGGTTCGCCTGGTCGACGTAGGGGCTGCCGGGATGCGCGCGGTCCAGCTGCGCGACGAGGTCCAGGCCCTGGGTACGGTCGCCCCGGTTGAACGCCTCCAGGATCTGCGTATAGGCCTGCGCGGCCTCGACGCCGTTGCGCTCCACCCGGGCCTGCCACCAGCGCCATCCCCCGACGATCAGGCCGCCGACGGCCAGGCCGACCGCGATCCAGGGGAGGTTCGCGCGCAGCCAGCCCGTCAGCCGCTCCAGTTGTTCTTTTTCCGAAAGGTACTCGTCCACTCATGACTCCTGAATAGCCGCGGCCCGCAGGGCCGCCTCGATCCGTACCGGAAGCTCCCCCATCGGGCATTCACTCTGACCCGCCTCGAGGCGCAAAGGTTTCAGCGCCGCCACGCCCCGGGTGAGCTCGTCCTCGCCGATGATGAGCGCGAGGGCGGCCCGGCTGCGGTCGGCGCGGCGGAACTGGGCCTTGAAGTTGCCCCCGCCCAGATTCATCTCGAACCGGCGGTGCGGCAGCGCGTCACGCAGCGATTCGACGACGCGTCCGGCTTCGACCGCGGCCCGCTCACCGTTCACCACGACATAAACGTCCGCCGGCGGGGACTGCGGCTGTTCGGGCAGCTGCCGCAGCAGTTCGACCACCCTCTCGATGCCCATCGCGAAACCGATGGCGGGGGTGGCCTCCCCTCCCAGCTGGGTGATGAGCCCATCGTAGCGACCGCCCGAGCACACCGCATCCTGGGCACCGAGCGCATCGGTGATCCACTCGAACACCGTGCGGCTGTAGTAGTCGAGTCCGCGCACCAGCCGCGGGTTGACGGTGTAGGCCACGCCCATCGCGGTCAGCGACGAGCGCAGCGCCGCGAAATGAGCCTCGGATTCGGCATCGAGATAGTCCGTCAGCAGCGGTGCGGCCGCGATCAGCTGCTGCAGTTCCGGGTTCTTGCTGTCCAGGATGCGCAGCGGATTGCCGTGCAGGCGCCGGCGGCTGTCCTCGTCCAGGCGGGCGTGGTGCGCCGAGAAGTATTCGACGAGCTTCTCCCGGTAGGCCCGGCGGGCCTGCACGGTCCCGAGCGAGTTGATCTGCAGCGTGACGCGGGCGATGCCCAACCTGCGCCACAGCCGCGCGGTCAGCGCGATGAGCTCCGCATCCACGTCCGGCCCGGCAAAACCCACGGCCTCCACGTCGACCTGGTGGAACTGCCGGTAGCGGCCCTTCTGCGGCTTCTCGTGCCGGAACATCGGGCCGATGCACCACAGTTTGTGGCGTGCACCGCGCAGCAGGCCGTTGGAAATCATGGCTCGCACGACGCCCGCGGTGGCTTCGGGGCGCAAGGTCAGGCTGTCGCCGCCCTGGTCGATGAAGGTGTACATCTCCTTCTCGACCACGTCGGTGTATTCACCGATGGCGCGCTTGAAGAGCTCCGTGTGCTCGACGACCGGTACCCGGATCTCCTCGTACCCGTAGGCCACGAGCAGGTCGCGCACGGTGCGCTCGAGGTGCTGCCACAGCACGTTTTCCGCGGGCAGCACGTCGTTCATGCCGCGTATCGGCTGGATCTGTCCGCTCATGGCTGCGGCGCCGACGCAGGCTTCGCGGGCGCCGGCTTCACGGGGGGGGTGCCCGGATGCAGGTCCAGGTAGATCCAGCGGATGCTGCCGATCAGGCCACCGCCGATCACCACCGACAGGGCGCCGAGCAGCAGCGCCCCGCGCCAGGAGCCACTGCGCTTCAGGTGCGGCATGCGGGTGAGGTCCGGTGGCGGTCCGGCGTGCGCGCTCGCGGCGTACAGACCCAGCAGTTCCGGGATCGACTCCTTGACCAGTTCGGCGTAGTGGCCGAGATGCCCGCGCACGTACACCGGTGCACCGAGCGCCGCGAAATTCTCGCTCTCCAGCGCGTCGATCACCTTCGAATCCACGTGCAGCAGCTCCGCCGCCTGCAGCGCCGACAGGTCGGCCCGCTCGCGCGCCGCCTGCAGGCGTGCCCCGATGCCGTTGCCGGGCGCACGGCCGGTATTGTCTCGCTCGCTCACCGATCTCAACCGCGATCGGGCTGCGAGTCGGTGCGCACCGAGCGCGCCTGCTCGGAGTTCGGAAAGTCGGCGCGCAGGATCTTCGCGTATTGATCGGCGCCGCGGGCGTCACCGAGGGTGCGCGAGGCGCGCCACCCGACCAGCAACAGATCCGGCGTCGGATTGTACTGGCCGAGGAACTTCTCGACGCGGTTGCGCGCTTCGAGCGCACGACCGTGCGCCAGTTCCAATGCCGCCATCTGGAAGGCCGCCTCGGCGAAATCCGGACGCGCGGCGAGCGCCCGCCGGAACGCCGACTCGGCTTCATCGTCCCGATGCACGGTGAGCAGGCACACGCCGATGTTGGTGTAGGCGGCCTCGGGCGTCCGGTACAGGGGGTTGTTGGCCACCTGCAGCATCTTCGTGACGCCCTCGTCCACGCGATGCTGGCGGCACAGGTACACGCCGTAGAAATTCAACTGGCCCGGGTCCCCGGGCGCGAGCCGCAGCGCCTCGCGGATTTCGCTCTCGGCCTTCTTCTGGTCGTTGATGCGCTCGTAGAACAGCGCATAGGTGCTGTGCACGTTCGGATTGGTGCGATCCTCGGCCAGGGCGCGATCGAGTTTTTCCCTGGCGCGTTCGAGGTTCCCCTCCTGCATGTAGGCCATGGCCAGCTGCACGTTGTCGGCGGCGGCATCGGCCTCGGCGTGCGGGTTCGCGAGGTGCGTGGAGTGGGTCGTCTGGCAGCCGGTCAGGATGATGACCAGCGGCAGGACGCAGACCGGAATGGCAATGCCGCGCGCTATTCTCATGGCTGCACCGTAAGTCCGATGGTCTTGTTGCCCAGACGTACCGTCGTCCGGTTGATGACCCGCCCGGCGAGCTGGCCGCAGGCGGCGTCGATGTCATCGCCCCGGGTGCGCCGGATGGTCGCGAGCACGCCGCCGCGGATGAGCTCGTCACGGAAGCGCTGGATGACTGCCAGCGGGGAGCGCCGGTAACGGGTCCCGGGAAAGGGATTGAACGGGATCAGGTTGAGCTTGGCCGGGTGACCGCGCAGCAGCCGCACCAGCTCGCGCGCCTGGGCCGGTGAGTCGTTGACGCCCTCGAGCATCACGTACTCGAAGGTGACGCTGCGGCCATTGCGTTCATCGAGATAGTGCCAGCAGGCCTCGAGCAGCTCGCCGATGGGGTGCTTGCGGTTGATGGGCACGAGCTCATTGCGCAAGGCGTCGTTGGGCGCATGCAGCGAGACGGCCAGCGCGACGTTCGTCTCTGCGGCGAGCCTGTATATCTGCGGCACGAGACCCGAAGTCGAGAGAGTGACCCGGCGTCGTGACAGATCGAAGCCGAAGTCATCGAGCAGAATCGCGAGCGCCGGCACGACATTGCGGAAATTCGCGAGCGGCTCGCCCATGCCCATCAGCACGACGTTGCTGATGATGCGGCCGGTGAGCGGCGTGATGACATCGTTGCCGGCTGCCGGCGCCGCGCCGGCGGGTTGCGCTTCGACCAGCTCGTCGGCTTCAGGGTCATCACCGGGCGCCGCACCCACTGCCGCCTTGAGCTCGCGCGCCGCGAGCCAGACCTGGCCGACGATCTCGGCCGTCGTCAGGTTGCGGTTGAATCCCTGCTGCGCGGTGGAGCAGAAGGAACAGTCGAGCGCACAGCCGACCTGCGAGGAGATGCACAGGGTGCCGCGGCCGGCTTCAGGGATGTACACCATTTCGAAGGCCTGCGAGGCATCGGCCTCGAGCTTCCATTTGCGGGTGCCATCGGCCGACACCTGCAGACCGGCGATCCGCGGCACCTCGACGTGCGCACGCTGCGCGAGCTGCGCGCGGAACGCGACGGCGAGGTCGGTCATCTGCTCGATCCGGCCCTCGCCGCGCTTGTAGATCCAGTTCATCAGCTGCCGCGCGCGGAACGGCTTGCTGCCGAGGCCCGCGATGTACTCCTCGAGCTGCGGGCGCGTCAGGCCCAGCAGATTGATGCGTCCGGTTTCGGTCTGCGCTGACACCGGTCAGGTCCGCGGGAACACCTGGGTGCCGGCGAAGAAGTAGGCGATCTCCTGCGCAGCCGTCTCGGGTGCATCGGATCCATGCACCACGTTCTGCTCGATGCTCAGGGCAAGGTCGGCGCGGATCGTGCCGGGAGCGGCCTTCTTCGGGTCGGTCGCCCCCATCAGCTCGCGGTTCCGGGCCACGGCATTCTCGCCCTCCAGCACCTGCACGATGACCGGTCCGGAGGTCATGTAGCCGACCAGGTCCTTGAAGAACGGACGGGCGCGGTGCACGGCATAGAAGCCTTCGGCCTCCAGCGGTGACAGGTGCATCATGCGCGCGGCGATGATGCGCAGACCGGCCGTTTCGAAGCGGCGATAGACCTCGCCGATCAGGTTGCGGGACACGCCGTCGGGCTTGACGATGGACAGGGTGCGTTCGAGCGCCATTGCCGGAAAGTCTCCTAATGCAAGTCGTTGAAATCGTTTGAATTAAATGCCCAGGAAAGGGGCCCGCCGGGCGCTTCGACCCAGCATCCGGGCCGCGCAGTCTACCGCGGTCGGACCGGATTGACCACCGGCAAAGGGCGCGGAAGTTGCGGGAAGTTAAGGCTTTTCAGACGCTGAAGCTTTCGCCGCAGCCGCACTCGCCCTTGACGTTGGGATTGGCGAACTTGAAGGCCTCGTTCAGGCCCTGCTTCACGAAGTCGACCACCGTCCCGTCGACCAGATGCAGGCTTTCCGGATCGACGAAGACCTTCACGCCATGGTCCTCGAACACCACATCGCCCGGACGGGAATCGTCCGCGTAGTTGATGACGTAGGCGAAACCTGAGCAGCCGGTCTTGCGCACGCCGAGGCGCAGGCCCAGGCCGCGGCCGCGGGAGGCCAGGAAGGACCGCACCCGGTCGGCGGCCGATTCGGTCAGTGAGATTCCCATCGCGTGTCCCATCTTAAGGCCATTTCAGGGCCATTGCGCAAGTGCAGCATGCAGCGCGTCCTCGATCAGCAGCAACCGGCCGAGCTTCTCGACCGGCACGCCGAGGGTGCGGGCCCAGGACGGCGGCGACCCCGGTTGCGCCTCGGAGCGCCGGCGGCCCTTCAGCTGCAGGCTGAGCCAGCTGGCCGTTGCCAGAGTATGTGGGCAACCGAGCGCCTGGAAACGTGCCTCGATCACAGTGTCGCCTTGCACCCGCAGGTGCAGCCGCACCCAGGCCTCGGCGGCCTCGTGGCCGGCCTCGCCGCGCAGGACCGTGCCCGGGGAATCGGTGAGCGTGCCGGCGCCCTGCAGGCGGGAAAACAACTGCTCGACCGAAGGACCGAGCAGGCCCTCCTGCACGCCCAGCGGAGTCGTGTCGGGCGGTTCAGCCGCCATCGCCGGCGACACGCCGCGCAGCCGCTGCACCGCCTGGCGCACGCGCGACACGGCCGCCTCGATGTCCGCCTGGACGGTGAAACGGCCGAAGCTGAAGCGCAGCGCGCTCTCGGCCTGGCGCACGCTGCAACCCAGGGCCCGCAGCACGTACGACGGCTCCCCCAGGGCCGAATTGCACGCCGCGCCGGTGGAGACCGCAAGTCCGGGCAGCGCAGCCATCAGGCTTTCGCCGTCCACTCCCGCGACGGACAGATTCAGGATGTGGGGCACGCGCGGCGCCATCTGCCCGTTGATGGTCACGCCGCCTAAGGATTCAAGGCCGGACCACAACCGGTCCCGCCATCGGGTGATGCGCGCGCCGTCGGTTTCGAGCGCCGCGGCCGCCAGTTCACAGGCCAGCCCGAACCCTGCGATCTGGTGCGTCGGCAGCGTCCCTGGCCGCAGGCCCGACTCCTGGCCCCCGCCGAACATCAACGGTGTGAGGGGAGCCTTCACGCCCGCGCGCACGAACAGTGCGCCGATGCCCTTCGGGCCATGGATCTTGTGCGCCGACAGCGACAGCAGGTCCACGGGCAGGCGCGACAGGTCGAGCGGCAGCCGTCCGGCGCTCTGCGCGGCATCCACGTGCAAGATGACCGACCGCGCCCGGCACGCCGCGGCGATGCCGTCGATGTCCTGGATCACGCCCGTTTCATTGTTCACGTGCAGCAGCGACACGAGCGCCGTGTCGGGGCGCAGCGCCCCGGCCACCGCCTCGGCGCTGACCCGGCCGTCGCCCTGCGGCGTAAGCCAGGTCACGCTGAACCCCTCGCGGGTCAGCTGGCGCAGCGCATCGAGCACCGCCTTGTGTTCGGTGCGTGCACTCACCAGGTGGCGCCGCCCCGGCGCCAGGGCGCGGGCCGTGCCCAGCACCGCGAGATTGTCGGCCTCGGTGGCGCCGGAGGTGAAGATGATCTGGGCGGGTGCGGCGCCGATGAACCGCGCGACCTGGGCCCGCGCCAGTTCGACCCGCCGCGCGGCGTCGCGTCCGGCCTCGTGCGCGCTGGCGGAAGGGTTCGCGAAGCAGCCCTCTTGCCCCAAGCACTCGCGCATCCGCGCGATGACCGCCGGATCCACGGGGGTCGTCGCGGCATTGTCGAGATAGTGGCG
>DATJPN010000044.1:0-2378 GCA_035506335.1 Steroidobacteraceae bacterium
CGCCTGTTTCGCCCTGATCAACCTGGCCTTCAATCAGGTCGGGTTCTTCATGGTGCTCTCGCCCCTGCGCGAGATCACCAACGGCGAGGATGGGCTGGGAGTCCATGCCGCGCCGATCGGGCCGTTCAACACCTCCCAACCCGTCGTGATGTTCGGCTTCGTGCTGCTGTGTCTGCTGCTCGTGTACTACCTCCTGCGGCGGCTGACGCGGTCGCCCTACGGGCTGATGATCCGGAGCATCAACGAAAACGAAAACCGGGTCCGCTTTCTCGGCTACAACACGGCCGCGTACAAATGGGGCACGTTTGTCATTTCAGCGGGGGCGGCCGGGCTCGCCGGCACGCTGACGACCCTCAACTACAAGTACGTCAACCCAAACGTCATGGACGTGCACAGCAATGTGGGTGTCATTTTCGCATGCCTGATCGGAGGCGCCGGGAGCCTGCACGGGGCGATTTTGGGCGGCGTGATCTACATGATCATCAGCAACACCCTCCCGCGATACATCCAGGGATGGGAAATGTTCCTGGGAATATCGCTCCTGCTGATCGTCTTCCGGTTCCGCCAGGGGATCTGGGGCTACCTGGCGGGTCTCCGGGAGCAAATCCGTCGGCGGACAGCGATGCGCAAGGAAGCGGCAAGGTCATGATCTACACCATCCTGTACGGCTTTACGATCGGCGCCATCCTTTACTTCATTTCGGTGGGGCTGTCGCTCACGTTCGGGACGATGCGGGTCATCAACTTCGCGCACACCCTCATTTACACGCTCGGCGCCTATTTTCTGGTGTCGTTCATGGGGGTGATGAACGGGCATTTCATCCTGCCGGCCGCGCTCGCGGTGGTGTGCGTGATCCCGATCAGCTACCTGATCGAACGGTTCGTCATCCGCAAGCTGTACGGGCAGTCGGTCGATTACACCTTCATTGCGACGTTTGCGATCAGCCTGATCGGGGTCGACCTGATCAAGCGGATCTGGGGGGTCAACCCGTACCCGCTGAGCGACCCCATCGGCACCTACCTCACCTTCTGGGATCTGACTTTCCCGCTCTACCGCCTGCTGATCATCGGCGTGGCGCTGCTGCTCTTCCTGCTGCTGGAGTGGTTCTTCCGGCGCAGCATCGTCGGGAAGATCGTGGCCGCGGCACTGGAGGACGAGGACGGGGTGCGCTGCCTCGGGGTGAACGTCAAGAAGTACTTCTCGATGGTGTTCGTGCTCGGCAGCGTCCTGGCAGCTCTCGGCGGGGTTCTCTATGCGCCGATCAGTTCCATCCAACCGTACATGGGACATTCCATTCTGCTGCTCGCGTTTGCAGTCGTGATCGTGGGGGGCATGGGCAACCTGCGCGGAACCTTTGCGGCGGCCTTTGCGCTGGGCATGGTCATGTCCATTACCGCCCGCTACTGGTCGCAGGGCGCCGAGGTCATGGTCTTCATTGTCATGGGGATCGTCCTGATCTTCAAACCGCTGGATATCTGAACGGAGGGGCACGCATGCACCGCATCGAAGCAGCCGTTCGACTGCTCGCCGACTGGAAGCCGACCCGGATCGCATTCGGCCCCGGAATCATCGCCGGGGTGGGCAACACGGTCCGGGAATTCGGGCGCGCCGTGCTGGTGGTGACCGGTCAGGGATCGATCCGGGGCGGCGGCGTGCTCGATCGGATCACCGCCGCTCTGGACCAGGCTTCCGTCCGGTGCGCGATCTGCGCCAGCGTGGAACCCAACCCGAGCCAGGAGACCGTCTACCGCATTGCCTACCGGCTGCTCGCGGGCAATCACGATTGCGTGCTGGCGGTAGGCGGCGGATCGGTCATGGATGCCGCCAAGGCGGCCTGCATCCTCGCCACCGCTCAATCCGGCGAGCTGCCCGACTACTACGGGGCCGGCCGGGTCTCCCCTAAGATCTCACGCATCATGCCCCTGATCCTGGCGCCGACGACGAGTGGGTCCGGGAGCGAAGCCACGCGGTTTGCCGTGATCAGCGACACCCGCCTGGATCTGAAGAAGCTGATTGCGGACCCGGCCATCTATGCTCACGCGGCGCTGGTCGACCCGGAGCTGACCCTCTCCGCCCCCCCGCGCGTCACGCGCGTATCCGGCCTGGATGCCATGACCCACCTGGTCGAGGGCTACTTCAACCGCATCGCTCCGGCGTCCGACCCGACCGCCGAAGCGCGCGCTCTGACGGGGATGTCGCTGCTGTTCGAGGCCTTGCCGCGCGCGGTCCAGGAGCCTCAGGACCGGGAAGCGCGCACCATGATGTCGCTCGCCTCCGTTCTAGGCGGCAGCATGTTCCTGCACGGGCAGGCCGGGGGGCCGCATCTGAATTCCTTCAGCTGGTCCTCGGCCATGGACCACGGCGAGGCCACCGCGGTC
>DATJPN010000045.1:0-6866 GCA_035506335.1 Steroidobacteraceae bacterium
ACGCCATCCGCGAAGCCATCACCCTCGATGATCCGCACACCCTGTTCGCCGCCGACGTGAGTTCGAACCGGATCTTCCGCATCGACGCGGACAGCGGCGCCGTTCGCGCGCTGACCATTCCCGGGCCCGATGTGCTCGGGCCGCACACGCTGGTCCGTGGGAGCGATGGCCTGTGGATCACCCCGTTCTTTCCCGGGCATGTGATACGGCTCGAGCCGAAGTCCGAAACCTGGAAGATCTGGCCGCTCGCGCCGGCCGGCGGTCATCCGGTGGGCATGCACGATCTGTCCTTCGACACCAACCATGACCTGACGACCGACCTGCACGGACGGGTCTGGTTCTCGGACATCGGCAACAACGCCATCGGCTGGCTCGATCCACGCAGCGGGGCAAACGGCAGCTACCCCATCCCGCCGCTCGCCGGCCGGCAGGGTGGCGAGCAGGTCTACGGCCTTTCGATGAGCCCCGACCGCACGCACGTGTGGTACTGCCAGGTCGGCATCGGCAGCTTCGGCAGCTTCAACACCGAGACGCTGAAATTCGAGACGCGGGTTTCATTTCCGAGTCCGACCGCCGGACCGCGCCGCATGTCGATGGCCGACGACGGGGTGCTGTACCTCGCGCTCTACGGCGCCGGGCAGCTCGCGGCCTACGACACGCGTGCCCTGAAGATGATCGGCATCTACGATCTGCCGGATCGGGCGAGCGCGCCGTATTCCACGACCTGGGATCCGAAGCGCAGAGTGGTGTGGATCACGACCTCCAACGCGGACGTCATCTACCGGTTCGATCCGCGCACCAGAGGCTTCGGCGTCCTGCCCCTGCCGCGCGAACGGGCCTTCCTGCGCAGCGTCAACGTCGACCGGCACACCGGAGCGCTGGTCACCTCCTACGCCAACATCGTCGAGCACGTGCGCGGTCCGCGCATGGCCTTGATCATCGATCCGGGCGATTCGCCGAGGCAGCCATGAGACACCCGAACATCCTCCTCACCGCCCTGCTGCTCGCCACCACCGGCGCCGCGGCCAGCGCCGCGGATTCGCGCGCGAAGCTCCCACCGCTCGCGCTGCAGAAGCACTGCGACGAATGCCATGCGGTGGATGCGGCGCGCATCGGGCCGCCGTTCCTCGCCGTGGCGGCCCGGCACAGCGCCGAGGGCAGCAGCGCGATCGAGCCGCTCGTGCAGAAGATCATTCACGGCGGCGCCGGCAACTGGGGCAACGTGCCGATGATCCCGAATGAACGCATCAGCCCCGAGGAGGCGCGTACCCTGGTGCGCTGGATCCTGAGCCTCAAGCCCTCATGAGTCCGCGGGAACTCAGGCGCCGCGCGGCAGTCCAACACGGCGCCGTGGCAATCTCGAGGTGAAGGTCATGAAGACCTGGCTGAAAGACAACCGCTCGTTCCTCGCCGTGCTGCTGGTCTTCGGACTCATCCGGACGGCGCTCGCCGACTGGAATCCGATTCCCTCCGAATCGATGCATCCCACGCTGCTCGACGGCGACGTCGTGCTGGTCAACCGGATCGCCTACGATCTGAAGGTTCCGCTGACCGACATCTGCGTCGCCCGCCTCGGGGAGCCGCGGCGCGGCGATGTCGTGACCTTCAGTTCCCCCGTGAACGGAGAGCGGCTCATCAAACGGCTGGTCGGCGTGCCGGGAGACGTGGTCGAGCTCAAGGATGACCGGCTGTTCATCAACGGCGTGCCGGCGAGCTACGATCACCTGATGGCGTACCGGGAGCCCCGGAACTACGCGGGGTCGACGCTGGCCGTGAAATCCGCGGAAGACATCGACGGCAGCCACCGCGAGATCCAGTTCCTGCCGCAGCTGCAGGCGCGACGCGACTTCGGCCCGGTCGTGGTGCCGGCGGACAGCTACTTCTTCCTCGGCGACAATCGCGATGACAGCGGGGATTCGCGCTACATCGGGTTCGTGCCGCGGCGGCTGCTGATCGGCCGCGCCCATCACGTGCTCGTATCGGCGGACTTCAAGGGTGACTGGCGGCCCCGTTTCGGCCGTTTCGGCCAGCGGATTCTCTAGACCATAGGGGTGACCGACATGCAACAGCGCGCACTGACGGTGAGTCTGGGAATGGTTCTCGCGGTGCTCGCCGGCGCCGCCGCCGCGGCACCGACCGAGGGCGCGGCCCAGCCGGCGAAATGGATCAGCCGCGAGGTGAACTTCACCTACCAGGGCTTCACGACGCAGTATTCCTGCGGCGGCCTGCGCGACAACGTGGTGACGATCCTCGAGGCCCTGGGGGCGCGCGGGAAGGACCTGAAGATCGCGATCACGCCCTGCGTGGCGCGCGGCAACGGCGAGATCTCCCTCTCGCCCGGCGTCGCGGGCTCGATCTCGGTGCTGGTGCCGGCCACGCCCGAGGAGGTCAAGCGCGGTGATCCGGACATCGTCGCGGCGCACTGGCACGCCGTCGACCTGATGCAGCAGCGCAACCTCGACACCCGGCGCGGTGCCAACTGCGAACTCCTCGAGCAGTCCAGGAAGTTCCTGCTGCCGCTGTTCACCACGCGCAATCTCGACTTCATGTCCGACTGCATGCCGCACCAGACGTTCGCCGGCGGCATGACCTTCAGGCTCGAAGTACTGCAGGCGGACACGAAGCCGGCCGCCTCCCCCTAAGCCCGGATCGCCGGCGCTACTCCTGCGCCATCACGCCCGAGCCGCCGAAGTCTGCCGGAAAGTCCCGGAACTTGGGCAGTCCGTCCTTCATGGGAAGCCGGGTCTCCTGATAGTTGACGTGCACGGACGGCACGAATTTCAGACCCGGCAGCTCCGCGGCGAAGACGTCGACGAACTTCAGCGTCGGGTGCTCGGTGAACAGGTGCCCGCCGCACGCCGTGCACCACTTGCGAAGACTGATCGGCGTCTTGTTGTAGGTGCCGATGAGATTCGCGCCCCGGGTGATGGTCAGGGCGGCGGGCGGCCACAGCGTGAAGGCGTTGACGGGGCCGCCGGACCACTGCCGGCACGATTCGCAGTGGCAGTAGCCCATGACCGCGGGCGCCCCGCTGACCGCGAAGGCCACAGCACCGCAAAAACAGCTTCCCTGGTATTCGCTCATGAGGTCCTCCCGTATCCTGCGACCTGACCGGTGGTCGCCATCCGATAGTACCGAAATGACGCCGAACAGATTTGCCCAGTTGGCCGCGACGATGGCCGGGATGCTCTGCCTGGCCGGCGCTGCCGTGGCGCAGCAAGTGCCGAATGCGGGGGCCATCCTGCGGCAGCTCACGCCGCAGGAGCCCGCCCTGCCGGTGCCGAAGGCGCAGGCCGGGCACCGGAGCGCTGCCGCCGCCCCGGCCGGCCCCCGCATCCACGTCCGGGGATTCCGCATCGAAGGCAATACGCTCATCGGCACGGCGAAGATCGAACACCTCCTGGCCGGTTATCTGGACCGCGACCTTTCGCCGGCCGATCTTCAGCAGGCCACGGACCTCATCGCCCGCCTGTACGAGGGCGCCGGGTGGCTCGCCCGCGCACTGGTGCCACCGCAGCGCGTCGAGGATGGTGTCGTGCTGATCCAGGTGATCGAAGGGCGGTTCGGCGAAGTCGTGTTCGCCGAGGGCACCGACCTTACGGCGCTGCATGTCTCGCCGCAGCGCATCGTCGATCGGGTCCAGGACCGGTTGACGCCCGGACAGCCGCTGTCCGTGCCCGATCTCACCCGCGGCGTGCTGCTCGCCGGGGACCTTCCCGGAATCAGCGTCTCGGCCGACGAGACCGCCGGCGCGGGCACGGGCCTGACCAACGTCGTGCTCAGCGTCGAGAACCAGGACCTGCTGAGCGGGCAGGTTTCCGTCGACAATTTCGGGCAGACCAGCATCGGATCGGAGCGGGCCACCGCGTGGCTCGATTTCAACAGCGTCGCCGGCTTCGGCGAGGAGCTCGGCGTGCTCGGCATCCTCACCCCGGATCTGCAGTTCGGCCGGTTCAGCGCGCGGCTGCCGCTGAATGACGCCGGCCTGAGCCTCGATGTGAATGCGGCCGGGCTGGATTACCAGGTCGACGCGCCGCGGTACCGGGCCACCGCGCCCTATGGCAGCTCCACCAGCGCGGGCGCCGATCTCGAATACCAGTGGCTGCGGGCCACGGACCGCAACCTTTCCGTCGGGGTGACCGGGCTGCGGAAGAACTTCTACAACGATGACCTGGGCGGCGTGGTGAGCGACTACCACGTGTACGACGCGCTGGTCTTCATGAACGGCAACGAGTACGACGATTTCGGCGGCGGCGCCGTGAGCACGGCGCAGGTCAGCGTCGGCCACGGCTGGGTGCGCATGGCCGGCTCGCCCGGGGCGAGCGCCGACAGGTTCGGCGCCGACACCCAGGGACAGTTCAACGTGCTGCGCTACCGGATCGACCGCAACCAGAGGTTATGGGGTCCGTTTTCGGCCTTCCTCGCCTTCGCTGGCCAGCTCAGTTACCAGAATCTCGACCCGTCCGAGCAGTTCTACCTGGGCGGGCCGGCCGGCGTGCGGGCGTACCCGGTGGCGAGCAACGGCGGATCGACCGGCCAGCTGCTGAGCGTCGAACTGCGCTGGGCGGGCCTGACCCGTCCCGCCTGCAGCTGCGGCCTGAAGCTGCTCTACGATCTGGGGCACATCCGCCTCAACGCCAATGCGGGTTTCCCCCAGGCGCCGCAGCCGAATCGCTACTTCCTGCAGGGCGCCGGCATCGGCCTGTACGGCACGGGCCCGGCCGGCCTGGCCTTTTCGCTGACCGTGGTGCGCAAGGTCGGGGGCGATGCGTCCGCGCAGATCCCGGACAGCGGTCTGACCGGCGCCCGGCGGGACACCCGCCTGTGGGCGAGCCTCGCCAGGCAGTTCTGATAGAATGCGCGCTACTGGCCGGACCCCCCGTTCCTGGCCATGAACCAACCCCCGACTTCGCCAGGCCGCGCACGCAGCCCTGGCAGTCGTTTTGTCACGACGATCACTCAGGCCCATGCTCGCAACGTCCAATCTCGGCATCCAGTTCGGCGCCAAGCCGCTCTTCGAACAGGTCACGGTCAAGTTCACCGACGGCAACCACTACGGGTTGATCGGGGCCAACGGCTGCGGCAAATCCACGCTCATGAAAGTGCTCGGGGGCGAACTGGAACAGAGCACCGGCGAAGTCATGCTGCAGGCAGGCCTGCGCATGGGCAAGCTCAACCAGAACCAGTTCGCCTACGAGGACGAACGGGTGCTCGATGTCGTCATGCAGGGGCACGTCGAGATGTGGCGCGCGATGCGTGAGCGCGACGCCATCTATGCCAATGCCGAGGCCACCGATGCGGACTACATGCGCGCCGCGGAGCTCGAAGGCCGGTTCGCCGAATACGGCGGCTATGACGCCGAAGCGCGCGCGGCCAGCATCCTCACCGATGCGGGAATTCCCGAGAGCCTGCACAACGTGCCGATGCGCGAGGTCGCGCCGGGCCTGAAGCTGCGCGTGCTGCTGGCCCAGGCGCTGTTCTCGCGGCCGGACGTGCTGCTGCTGGATGAGCCGACCAACAACCTCGACATCAATTCGATCCGCTGGCTCGAGAAGGTCCTCAACGACTACGACGCGACGATGATCATCATCAGCCATGATCGCCACTTCCTGAACCAGGTGTGCACGCATATCGCGGACCTCGACTACCAGAAGCTGACGATCTATCCCGGCAACTACGACGATTTCATGCTGGCATCCGTCCAGGCGCGCGCGCGGGTCGAGGCCGCCAACGCGAAGGCCAAGGACCGCATCTCGGATCTGCAGGAATTCGTGCGGCGCTTCTCCGCGAACGCCTCGAAGTCCCGCCAGGCCACTTCACGCAAGCGCCAGCTGGAGAAGATCAAGCTCGAGGACATCAGACCCTCCTCGCGCCAGAATCCCTACATCCGCTTCGAGCAGGCGCGGAAGCTGTACCGTTCGGCCTTCACCGTCGAGAAACTGAAATTCGCCTACCCCGGCGCCGACAGCCCCGTATTGAACGGCGTGAGCTTCAACGTCGAGGCCGGCGAGCGCATCGCCATCATCGGCGCCAACGGCATCGGCAAGACCACGCTGATGCGCTGCCTCGCCGGCGACCTCAAGCCCACCGCCGGCACCATCAGCTTCGTCGAGAATGCCGACGTGGGCTACATGCCGCAGGATCCCCAGGCCGAATTCGAGGAGCCGCTCGACCTGTTCACCTGGATGTCGAACTTCACCGGCAAGGCCGACGACGAGCAGATCACCCGCGCGACCCTCGGCCGGCTGCTGTTCTCCGGCGACGAGACCAAGAAGTCCGTGAAGGTGCTCTCCGGCGGCGAGAAGGGCCGGATGATCTACGGCAAGCTGATGCTCACCCGGCCCAACATCATGCTCATGGACGAGCCCACGAATCACATGGACATGGAGACCATCGAGTCCCTGCAGATCGGTCTCGAGAAATACCCGGGCACGCTGCTGTTCGTCTCGCATGACCGCGAGTTCGTCGGCAGCCTCGCCACGCGTATCATCGAACTGCGCGCGGGCGGAGAGATCGCCGACTTCCACGGCACCTACGACGAGTACCTGAGGTCGCAGGGCATCGAGGTGTGATCGCGGCGCCGGTGCGCCCGCGCCGTTGCTGCTGCAGGGAGGAGGACATCGATGCGTCACATTGTGACACTGGTGTTGCTGCTGGTCATCGTGGCGGCGGAGGCCGCGATGTGGGTGATCAATCCCCTGCACATTCCGGAAGCGTTCCTGCCGGCACGGGCGCTGGGCGTGCAGATGTTCGACGAGCCCGGGACCGCCATGCAACCGGGCCTCCCCGCGGGGCGGAGCATCATCGTCTCCGCGTGGGCGTACTGGCACGGCTCTCCCCGCGTCGGCGACATCGTGGCCTTCGCC
>DATJPN010000046.1:0-17063 GCA_035506335.1 Steroidobacteraceae bacterium
CCTCGACCACCTCGAACAGATCAATGGTCTTCCCGCCCGGCTGGGTATCCGGGCGCACGATGACGTGGCCGGCCTCGTTGATGGAGAAATAGCCCTTGCCCCACGCATTGACGTGGTAAAGGTCCAGGGAGTCCTCGGTGGTCCATGCCTGACCGGGACCCTTTTGGCTTGTTCCGTTCATCTGCGAGCGCGGACCATAGCAAAAAAGCGCGTCACCCGGATGACTCTCATCAGCCAGGCCCGGTGGCGACCGGACGCCCCGGGTCGCGGATCCATTCGCTGAAGGACCCCGCGTACAGCTGCGCCCCGCAAAGTCCGGCCAGTTCCATTGCCAGCAGATTGTGACAGGCGGTGACGCCAGAGCCGCACATCGCCACCACCCGCTCAGGCGGTGTGGCGCCCAGCACCGCGCGCCACAGAACGCCGAGCTCGGCCGCAGGCTTCAGCCGGCCCTGGGCATCGAGGTTTTGCGCAAAGGGCTGGTTGCGCGCCCCGGGCACATGCCCGGGGATGGGATCGAGGGTTTCGTTGAAACCGGCGAAACGGTCGGCGGCGCGCGCATCCAGCAGCAGGATGCGGCCGGCTTCAAGGTCACGTTCGACTTCGGCGGTGGTCAGCGCCTGCACCAGCGGCGCGCGTACCGGAAAGACGCGCGCATCCGGTGGCTCGACCGAGCTCTGCAGCGGCAGTCCGGCCGCCAGCCAGCCGGCGAGGCCCCCGTTCAATACCGACACCCGCTCATGGCCGAGCCACCGCAGCAGCCACCACAGGCGTGCCGCGATCATCGACTTGTCCTGGTCATAGGCCACGACGTGGGTTCCGGCATCGATGCCGGCGGCGCCCAGGTAGGCCGCGAGCGCGGCGCGATCCGGCAGCGGATGCCGGCCGGACAGCGGCGTGACCGGTCCGGACAGATCGCGATCGAGGTGGGCGAACACCGCCCCCGGGACGTGGCCGAGAGCGAATTGCTCGACTCCCCAGTCCGGTCGTGACAGATCGTGACGGCAATCCACGATGACCGGCCGGCGCCCGCGCGCCGTGGCGAGCGCATCGGCCAGCTGCGCGGATTCGATCAGGTGCAAGGGCAGTTCCGGGTTCATCTTCTCGATGCAGTGTTGTCCCTGAGATGCCGGTACAATCATCCCGGCGGCGTTATGAATCAAGTATATGGCGATTGAAGTCTATTGGGGCAGCGGCAGCCCGTATTCCTGGCGCGTGTTGCTCGCCCTGGAGTACAAGCGTCTGCCGTACACCAGCCACCTGCTGCAGTTCTCGCGGCAGGAGCACAAGTCCCCGCAGATCCTCGCGCTGAACTTCCGTGGCCGCGTTCCGATCCTCAAGGACGGCAACTACGTGGTGTTCGAATCCCTCGCCGTGCTCTATTACCTCGATCTGAAATATCCCGATCCGCCGATCTTCGGCCGCTCCCCGGAGGAGGCGGGCGTGATCATGCGCGTGATCTGCGAATACCAGTCCTACGTCGAGGAGCATCTGATGAAGATCGTGCGCGCGGTCTTCGACGGGGAGGCCCAGGAACACATCGATGCCCTGGCGGACTCCATGCACGTCGTCGCCCGCGAGGCCCGTTCGATCGAGGGCCGGCTGTCGCGTTCCGACTGGGTCGTGGGGGAGAACTTCTCCGCCGCCGACATCGTGATATTCCCGGCGCTGCAGCTGCTGCTGCGGGCCCTGGACAAGCCGGCGGCCCGCGCGCTGTCTTCCCGCTTCCTGCCCCTGGCGGCAAATTATCCGGCACTGGAGCGCTGGATCGGCCGCGTCGCGGCCCTGCCGGGGTACGAGCGCACCTTCCCACCACACTGGCGGTAATCATGACCAATCATCCGGTACATATCGATTTTCCCGGCCGAATCGTCCTCGTCGGCTTCGGCAGCATTGGCCAGGGAGTCCTGCCGCTGATCTTGCGGCACATCGGTATCTCGCCGGATCGCATCAGCATCGTCACCGCCGATGATGCCGGCCGCGCCGAGGCCGAACACTTCGGCGTGAAGCGCATCAATGAAGCCCTGACCCGCGACAACTTCCGGCGCATCCTCGGGCCGCTGGTCGGCCGCGGCGACTTCCTGCTGAACGTCTCGGTCGACGTCTCGAGCGTCGCCCTGATCCGCTTCTGCTGGGAGAAGGGCGCGATGTACCTGGATACCTGTATCGAGCCGTGGGCCGGCGGCTACACCGATCCGACCCTGAGCGCGGCGCGCCGCACCAACTACGCGCTGCGCGAGGAGGCCCTGGGGCTGCGCGCGGGCAATGCGCGCGCTCCGACCGCCGTGGTCACGCACGGCGCGAACCCCGGAATGGTGTCGCATCTGGTCAAGCAGGGCATGCTGAACATCGCCGCCGACACCGGCGTCGACCCGGGCAACCCCGCCTCGCGGGAGGACTGGGCCGCGCTCGCGAGCGTGCTCGGCATCCGCGTGATCCACATCGCCGAGCGGGATACCCAGGTTTCCTCGCGGCCCAAGCAGCTCGGCGAATTCGTCAACACCTGGTCGGTTGACGGTTTCGTGAGCGAGGGCGCGCAGCCGGCCGAGCTGGGCTGGGGCACCCATGAGCGCAACTTCCCCCGCGACGGCAAGCGCCACGATTTCGGCAATGGGGCCGCGATCTACCTGACACAGCCGGGGGCCGCGACGCGCGTGCGCACCTGGACGCCGCTTGCCGGGCATTTCCACGGCTTCTGCATCACCCACTCCGAGGCGATATCGATCGCGGATTACCTCACCGTGCGCGAAGGCGGCAATGTCGTGTATCGGCCCACCGCGCACTACGCCTACCATCCCTGCGATGCCGCGATCGCCTCGGTGCACGAGTTCGCGGGGCGCAACTTCGTGGTGCAGGACCGCAAGCGGATCATCTGCGAGGACGTGCAAAGCGGCCGCGACGAGCTCGGGGTGCTGCTCGCCGGCCACCGCAAGAACGCCTACTGGTACGGGTCGCGCCTGACCATCGAGGAGGCGCGCGCGCTCGCCCCGTACAACAATGCGACGAGCCTGCAGGTCACCTCGGCGTGCCTCGCGGGCATGGTCTGGGCCATGGAGAATCCCAACAGCGGCCTCGTCGAGCCGGATGAAATCGATTTCCGCCGCAACATCGAGATCGCCCAGCCGTACTGGGGGAGCGTCGTCGGCGCCTACACGGACTGGACGCCGCTGACCGATCGCGAACGCCTGTTCCCCGAGGACATCGACAAGACCGATCCGTGGCAGTTCAAGAACGTCCGCGTCATCTGGTAACCGCAGCGTACTCGACCGCGATGACCGTGAAGGTGGCGCTGCCCGCGGGCAGCGCCACCGTCACCTGCGCATCCAGTCCCTTGCCGAGCAGTGCGCGCCCGAGCGGCGAATCCATGCTGATGTAACCTTCCGCCGCCGCCGTTTCATCCGGGCCGACGATGCGGTAGCGCACGTTCAGGCCATCGTCGCGCTCGAGCTTCACCCAGGCACCGAAGAACACCCGCGTGACATCCGACGGCGCCCGGTCGACGACGGTCATGCCGGCGAGGCGCCGGCGCAGGAAGCGCACCCGGCGGTCGATCTCGCGCAGGCGGCGCTTGCCGTAGGTGTACTCGGCGTTTTCCGAGCGATCGCCCTGCGCCGCGGCCTCCTGCACGGCCTGGGTCACGCGCGGACGTTCCGTGCGCCACAGGGTGTCCAGCTCGGCGCGCAGCCGCGCATGGCCTTCGGGCGTGATGAACTGTGAACCGGGTATCGGTGCGGATCGGTAGCGGCCCATCGGCGCGGGCACTCCATGTTATGTCGGGTCTTGCATCGGTGGATCTGTGGATCGTTTCACGGCGCGCCCGCGTCGCTGAACCTAGTCTGCGAACCATGGCCGCCAAGTACTACACCCACTTCGTCACGGCTGACCAGCCCGCCCTCACGGTCGAGTCGGTCAATGAGTCGAGCGAGTGGAGTGGCGTGGTGGAGCTGCGGCATCCGCTCGAGCACAGTGCCGGCACACGTGAATTGCGCTCCCTGCTCGCGCAGAGCTTTGCCCTCACGAGCGACGACATCCGCATCCTGCACTGGGCCCGGCTGCACTGAGCTCACGAATCCCCTAGCGGACTTCCTTCCCTTCATCGAAAGTCCGCATTCTGAAGCCCCGGACCTTGCGGTCCGGGGCATTTTTTTGGTCCTGCCCACGGTGGTGTCATAATCGTCGCACCATGCCACGGGTACTGTCGCCGATTCGCGTCATAGCGGGGATTCTACCGCTGTCGTTGCTGGCCGCCTGTTCGCTGGTCGGCGGCCCGTGGAGCGCGCACAACAAGCCGCCGCCGGCCGTGGTTGCGGCACCGCCGCCGCCGCCGGCCCTGCCGGCGCCGCAGGAGACCTCCCGCTTCGAACTCGCCGGCGCGCGTCAGGACGTGATCGGGGAGCTGCAGCAGACCACCGTCGGCAAGGACGACACGCTGACCGACATCGCCCGGCGATTCAACCTGGGCTACGAGGAACTGCTGCGCGCCAATCCCGGCGTCGATCCGTGGCTGCCCGGCGTAGGCCGCAGCATCGTGCTGCCGACCCGTTTCGTGCTGCCGGACGCGCCGCGCGACGGGGTCGTGATCAACATCGCGGCCATGCGCCTGTTCTATTTTCCGCCGCACAAGGCGGGCGAGACGCAGGTCGTCTACACGCATCCGATCGGCATCGGGAAGGTCGGCTGGGCGACGCCCGAGGGCACCACGAAGATCGTGCGCCGGCAGAAGGATCCGATCTGGCATCCGCCGGTCTCGGTCATCAAGGAACACAAGGAAAACGGCGATGACCTGCCCGCGGTGGTCGGGCCCGGACCCGACAATCCCCTCGGGCGCCAGGCGTTCTACCTGAACTGGCCGGGCTACCTCATTCACGGCACCAACAAGCCGGCCGGAGTGGGGTTGCGATCGAGCCATGGCTGCATCCGCCTCTTTCCGGAGGACATCGCCGAGCTGTTCGACAAGATACCCGTCGGCACGAGCGTACACGTCGTCAATCAGCCCTATGTGTTCGGCTGGGACGACGGCCAGCTGGTGATGCAGTCGTTCGGCTCCCTCGAAGACGATCGGCGCGACTGGAAGCAGGCGCAGGCGGCGCTGCTCTCGCGCTCGCTCGGCAAGCCGGTGCTGAAGGAATTGAAGAGCCGCGGCGAGACCGTGGACTGGGACCTGGTCATGCAGCTGGCGCACGCGCCACGGGGTCTCATCGTGCCGGTCACGCTGGCCGATGCGAGCGTGGAGAAAGTGCTGGCGAGCGCCGCGCGGGTCGCGAACGAGGTGCCCGCGGGCGCCTCCTGGGACGGCAAGTCCGATCTGCCGGTGGACCAGAAGACCTTCGATCAGATGATGGGCGAATCGGATCCGCAGGATCACCTGGTCCCGGGGTCCACGGCGCACAAGTCCGGAGGCTGAAGTGGCGGAACTGTCCGAATGGCTGAAGATCATGCTCGGTGAAGTGAACCGCAAGCATGAGGAACAGTTGCGGGCCGCCGCCGAGCAGCAGGCGCGCGACGCGGAGATTCCCGCTCGCGGGTCCGGAGCCGAAATCTGCTAGAGTGCCGCCGGTCGCTTGAGGTGCGGGTGGCCGTGCGCGCAGTTATCGAGGCAGATCCAAGTTCCATCCAGGGGCCCGGGCGTGCCATCGAGCGCGAACCCGCCGGCGTCACCGCCTTTGTCGGCCGCACACTCAAGGGCCCCGTCGCCCGGCCGGTGAGCATCCGCAGCTTCGTCGACTTCCAGCAGATCTTCGGCGGGCTGTGGCAGCCTTCCCCGCTGTCCTACGCGGTCGAGCAGTTCTTCGACAATGGCGGCCGGGAGGCCGTGATCGTCCGCGCGGTCAATGGCGCGCGCTGCGCCACCCTCACGCTGCCCGCCGCCGACGGCGCGTTGCGGCTGGTGGCCGTGAATCCCGGTTCGCGTGAATACCTGCGTGCCGCGGTGGACTACGACGGCATCACCGCGGAGGATCGCTTCAATCTGATCGTGCAGCGCCTCGGCGTGGCGGGCTCGGAGCAGGTCCAGGAACAGGAGATCCTGCGCAACCTCTCCACCGAGCCGGGCAGCGCGCGCTTCGTCGCCGACGTGCTGCAGGCATCGGCTCTGGTGCGGGTGGCCGGTGCCGTGCCCCGGTCGCGCCCCGATGCCACCGGCATGGGGCTCCAGGCGGCCGTGAGCTACATCAGCGCCAACGCCGACGGCGATGACGGCGGGCCGCTGTCCGACTACGACATCATCGGCTCGCTGCCGCGCCGGACCGGCATATTCGCGCTCGGTCCGGACACCCGCTTCGACCTGCTGTACATTCCGCCGCTGACGCGCGACCAGGACCTGGGCATGAGCACGCTGCTGGTGGCGGCGCGCTTCTGCCGCGAGCGCCGGGTCCTGCAGATCGTGGATCCGCCGCAGGCGTGGACGCAGCCGCAGGAGGCGCTCGCGGCGCTCCCGGCGTGGCCGTTCCGCAGCGGCAATGCGGCCATGTTCTTTCCGCGCCTGCTGGCGTTCGACCGGCTGCGCAACCGCATGGCGGCGTTCGCGCCCGGCGCCGCCGCGGCGGGCATGCTCGCGCGCAGCGATATTGGGGGAGGTCGGGAGCTGAGGGTGCACGAGCCCGAGGCGACGCTGCGGCCGATGCTGCGCCAGGCCGTCTACGTGCCGGCCGGGGACAGCGAGCGGCTGGCACAGGCCGGGATCAACACGCTCGAACCCCTGCGCCCGGGGCTGGGGCACCGCGCGCACAGCTGCACGCTCGCCTGCGGGGTATCCGCGTCCGCCGACGGACGCTACCTCGCGGCGCACCGCCTCGCGCTGCAGCTGGCCAACAGCATCGAGCGCGGCACCCGCTGGGTGCTGACGGCCCCGAACTCGCGCCAGACCTGGGAACGCGCCGGCCGCCAGATCGAGGAGTTCCTCGAGTCGCTGCGCGTGGCGGGCGCCTTCGCCGCCGGGGATTTCCAGGACTGCTGCCTGGTGGTCTGGGACGAGCGCGTCAATCGCGCCAGCACCATCGCCACGGGGGCCATCAACCTGCTGTTCGGCTACGCGCCGCAGCAGCCCGGCTGCCTGAGCTGCTGGCTGGTGACGCACCAGCCGGCCGGCAGCCGGGTCCGCCCGGTGAGCATCAATCGTCAGGCGGCGACGCCGCGGCGCGTCGACTGGGAGATCGAGACGGCGATTCTCAACGCCTGAGCGCGCCGGCGCCGCACGCCTGCTCAGGCGGTATAAGATAGGTGCCCGTGACCAGCCGGTATGTAGTCTTTTCGCACGGACAGGACGGCGGCCCGTGGGGCCGCAAGATCACCGTGCTCGCCGATACCGCGCGCGCCGAAGGGTACGAACCGGAGTCCGTGGATTACCGCGGGATCGACTCCCCGCAGGCCCGGCACGCGCACCTGATGCAGTTCTGCAAGGACCTGCAGGGCGAGCTGGTACTCGTGGGGTCGAGTCTCGGCGGCTACGTATCGGTGGCCGCCGCTTCGCACCTGCATGCGCGCGGCGTGTTTCTCATGGCGCCGGCCATCTATGCCGAGGGCCTGCCGCCGCTGCGCAAGGGCGTGCTCGATTGCCCCACCATGGTCGTGCACGGCTGGCGCGACGAGGTCGTGCCCTTCGAGGACAGCGTGCGCTTCGCGCGTGACTACGGGGCCTCCCTGCACCTGCTGCACGATGACCATCGCCTGCACGGCCAGATGGAAATGATCCGTTACCTGTTCGAGTACTTCCTGATCTCACTGGACATGCCGGCTTCGGGCGAATAGGCGATGGCCTGGCTGTTGCGACGGATCCTGACGCTGTGGGTGCGCTTCACGACGTTGCCCACCGATGCCGCGCAGCGCCTGCTGGGCCGCGGCAGGCCGGTGTGCTACGTCATGGAGCATCGCAGCTTCACCGACCTTGCGGTACTGAACAGCGCCTGCCTGCGACTGAAGCTGCCGCGGCCTCGCCGGCGGCTGCACGATCACGGCCTCGACGTGCGGTCGTACTTCTACCTGAATCCGCCCGGCAGCCTGCGCGGCGAGCCGCTGGATCGCCGCCCGCCGCCGGTGCTGGCGCGGCTGGTGGACATGCTGCGGACCGACCCGGCCGCCGACGTGGACCTGGTGCCGGCGGCCGTGTTCTGGGGCCGGGCGCCGCAGCGCGAGGCATCCTGGTTCCGGCTGCTGCTGGTGGATGACTGGGGCATCACCACGCGGGTGCGGCGCTTCTTCCAGGTGCTGTTCAACGGCCGCAACACCCTGGTCGAACTCGACGAGCCGGTTTCGCTGCGCAGTCTTCTCGGCGGCGATGCGCCCACCGTGGTGCAGTGCCGGCGGGTCGCGCGGGCGCTGCGCGTGCGCTACGCGCGGCAGCGGGCGGCGCGCATCGGTCCGGACCTGTCCCACCGCCGGACCATCATCGGACGCATCCTGCGCACCCGCGCGGTGCGCGCGGTGGTGGCGCAGGAGGTGCGCGAGAAGCGGATCACCCGCCGCGAGGGACTGCTGCGGGCCCGCAGGCTCGCGTATGAGATCGCGGCCAACTATTCCCCGGCGTTCGTCCGGTTCCTGGAGCGGGTATTCAGCTGGCTGTGGACCCGCATCTACGACGGCGTCGAGTTCGGCAACGCCGACACGCTCGCGCGGGTGGCGGACGGCCACGAGATCGTCTACGTGCCCTGCCATCGCAGCCACATGGATTACCTCTTGCTGTCGTACGCGATCTACCGCAACGGCTATGCCATCCCGCACATCGCCGCGGGATTGAACCTCAACATGCCCATCGTCGGGCGCTACCTGCGCAAGGGCGGCGCGTTCTTCATCCGCCGGAGCCTGCGCGGCAACGCGCTCTACACCGTGGTGTTCATGAGCTACATGGCCGCCATCATGGCCCGCGGCCATTCCATCGAGTACTTCATCGAGGGCGGACGCAGCCGCACCGGCCGGCTGCTGCAGCCGAAGACCGGCATGCTGACGATGACGCTGCGCGGCTTCCTGCGCTCCCCGGCGCGGCCCATCGTCTTCCTGCCGGTGTACTTCGCCTACGAGCGCATCATGGAGGCAAACACCTACATCGGCGAGCTCTCCGGCAAGGCAAAGGAAAAGGAAAGCGTCTTCGGCCTGCTGCGCACGCTGCCGCGGCTGAAGGAGAAGTTCGGCAAGGTCCATGTGAACATCGGCGAGCCGATACATCTGGATGCGCTGCTCGACCGGCATGACAGCCAGTGGCGCACCCGCCTGACGGCCGAGGAAGGCCGCCTGCCGTGGCTGAACGCGGCGGTCGGGGAGCTCGCGACCCAGGTGATGCGTAACATCAACGCCGCCGCGGCGGTGACGCCCATCGGGCTGCTCGCCGTGGCATTGCTGGCCGCGCCGCGCCGCACGCTGGTCGAGGCGGATCTGCTGCGGCAGCTCGCCCTGCTGAAGTCGCTGCTGGCCGATTGTCCCTACAGCGCCCGGGTGACCGTGACCGGCCTCACGCCCGCGGAGATGATCGCCTACGGGGTGGAGATGAAGGTCATCACGCGGCGCGCCCATCCGCTGGGCGACCTCGTGCAGATGAGCGACGAGGCCGCGGTGCTCGCGGCGTACTACCGCAACAACATCGTCCACCTGTTCGCACTGCCGTCGCTGATCGCCTGCGCCTTTGCCGGCAACGCGTCGATGAGCCACGCGGACATCCTGCGGCTGACCGGCCGGATCTATCCGTACATCGCCGCGGAACTGTTCCTGGTCTGGCCGGAGGAGGAGGTCCCGAAGGCCCTCGAAGCCATGCTGGCGACTCTGCAGGCCCAGGGACTGATTTCACGCAACGAGGCCGGCGACTGGTGCCGCTCGGCACCGAACTCGGCGCAGGCCATGCAGCTGTCGCTGTTGCAGCAATCCACGATCCAGACCATCGAGCGTTATTACCTGGCGATCTCCCTGCTGCTGCAGGCGGGCAGCGGCCAGATCAGCCAGTCCGAGCTCGAAGAGCGCTGCCACCTGATGGCGCAGCGCATGTCGCTGCTCTACAGCTTCAATTCTCCGGAGTTCTTCGACCGGGCGCTGTTCGAGAACTTCATCGACCTGCTGCGCAGGCGCCGGGTGCTGCGCGCCACCGGGTCCGGAAAGCTCGAGTTCGACGAGGTCCTGATGCACGTCGCGGCCGACGCGCAGGTGGTGCTCAACGAGCAGATCCGGCACAGCATCCTGCAGGTGACCCATTCCTAGGGCAATCCGGGAATTGCGGGCGCACCGGTTGTGCCGGGCGGCCGTGACAGGGCATTCTTGGCCGAGGCTGCGCCGCGGAGGGGCCATGCTGGAGATGAATCGTGCCTGGCCGCCTCTGACCGTCGAGCGGGGGGGGCGCGCGCTGCTCGCGCTGGTCGCGGCGGCGCTGGTCCTGTGCCCGCTGCGGCCGGCGCACGCCGACCCGACGACCGATGACCGGGACCGCGCCGTGGCCGGCCATGCGCGGCACCGCGGTGCCGCCCGCTCCCGCCCCGGTGCCGCGGCCGAGACCGCCGCGGCGCCGGTCCAGGACCCGCAACTGCTGTGCGACCGCGCCTGCCTGCAGGCGCAGGCGGACAGCTACCTGAAGGCCGTGGTCGCCCATGATCCGAAGCTCCTGAGCCTCGATGAGCACGTCCGGTTCACCGAGGACGGCCAGGAGCTACAGCTCGGCGACGGCTTCTGGAACACGGCGAGCGGCGTCGGCGCCGCCCAGCAGTTCTATCCCGACCCCCAGACCCAGCAGATCACCTACGTCGGCACGATGCGCGAGTTCGACAACCTGGTGCTGATGGCGATGCGCCTGAAGGTGCACGACCGCCGCATCAGCGAAGTGGAGACGCTCTTCTACCGCAAGGGCGCCGGTCCCGAATGGAGCGACGCCGGAGTCGACGCCCGCAACGCGCGCGGTGCGGCCGATTCGGCCTGGCTGGTCGCGGTGCCGGCGGCGCTGCGCGCCACCCGCGAGCAGCTGACCGGCGTCGCCTTGAGCTGGATGAACGCCCTGGGGCATTACGACCCGAAGGCGCCGCTGCCCGTCGCCGATGACTGCGTACGGTACGAAAATGGCGCGCGGGTCAGCGGCAATCCCCGGGTGCTGATCGGCGACGGCCGCTTCAATCTCGCGGCGCTCGGGTGCCGCCAGCAGCTCCAGAGCGGCTATTTTTCGACCATCACCCGCATCCATCACCGACGGGTGGTGGCGGTCGATCCCGAGAACGGCACCGTGGTGATCTGGGCGAACCTGGACCAGGCCGGCATGCGCGCCCTGCACCTCGCCGATGGCCACACGCTGACGCCGCGGTCCCTGGGCCAGCCGGCCGGCACCGAAGCGGTGCTGGTGTTCAGGATCGAAGGCGGCACCATCCGCCGGATCGAGATGCTGACGCGCGCCGTCCCGTACCACATGAACCCCGGTTGGGACGAGCCGGCCACCCCCTGAGCCGCGGGCGGCGGCCCCGTTCCTCAATCCTCGCCGCGCACCCGGCCGCGCAGCACCTTGCGGCGCTGCTGGTGCGCCTTGCCGAGCAGGCGCCGTTCCCTGGAAGCGAGAGTCGGACGGGTCGCCTTGCGCGGCCGCGGCGGCGCGAGGCACGCCATGATCAGCGCTCGCAGCCGCTCGAGCGCATCCGCGCGGTTGCGCTCCTGGGAGCGGTGCGCGCGCGCCACGAACAGCAGCGTACCGTCCTCGTTGAGCCGGTGGCCGGCGCGGGCGCGGATGCGCTGCTTGACGCCGGCATCCAGCGCCCGTGTGTTGCGCAGGTCGAAGCGCAGCTGCACCGCGGTCGCCACCTTGTTCACGTTCTGGCCACCGGGTCCGGGGGAGCGGATGGCGCTGAAGGCCAGGTCGGCGTCCGGTACGGTGAGATCCTCGCGGATGATCAGCGGCATGGCGGATCCTCCCGGCTGCGGCGCCCGCGCGGCAGGATGCGCAGCTCGCGCTGCGCCACGGGCATCCGGATCCGATGCTCGCGGAACACCCTCCAGATGGCGCGGTTCACGTCCGAACGCACGTTGTTGACGCCGTTCATCGGATCGGCGATCCAGAACCGCACCTCCAGGCGCATGCCGTAGTCCTCGAATGCCATCAGCCGCGACACCGGTGCCGGCTCGCGCAGGATCCGGGGATGATCGCTGACCGCCTCCAGCAGCGCACTCAATGCCTCCTCCGGTTCATCGTCGTAGCTGATCATTACCGGCAGCCGCAGCCGCACGTGCTGGTCAGAGTAGCTCCAGTTGATGACCGAATTGGTGATGAGATTCTGGTTCGGTACCAGCGTCTCGACGCCGTCGCGGTCGCGCACGACGACGTAGCGGCCGCGCAGCTCCTGGACCCAGCCGAAGTTCTCGGTGCTGGTGCCGGTGTGGCCGGTGAAGCTGATGACATCGCCGGGCTTGATCGACTTGTCGATCAGCAGCACGAAGCCGCTGACGAAATTGCCGGCGATGGTCTGCAGGCCGAACCCCAGGCCGATGCCGATGGCGCCGGTGAGCACGTTCAGGGTCGTGACATCCACGCCGGCGGCGTTGATGCCCAGCAGCACCCCGATGCCCAGCAGCACGAAATAGCTGAATTTCGAGATACCGACGCGGGTGGACAGCGCGATGGAATCCAGGCGCATCACACGCCGTTCGACCGTGCGCGCCACGAGGGTGGTCAGGATGACGAACACCGTGACCACGACGATGCCCTTGAGCAGCTCCCAGAGCGAGAACACGTTGTGCCCCGGGATGAGGTGCACGTGCTCGAGAGTCGCCTGGATCTTCTCGAGCCAGCCGAGGAGCTCGAGGGCGATGACGAGCCAGATCGCGATCGCGAAACGGCCTTCCCAGGCGTCGAACCAGGTTTCCCGGCCCAGCAGCAGGCGCATCCCGTAGGTGCCGAGCCGCACGAGGACCAGGGCCAGCGCCAGTTGCAGGGCCGCATACAGCACCGCGGCGTGGGCGCCATGGGCGCTGAACAGCAGGTGCAGCACGAACAGCGCGACGACGCCGATGAACATCGGTGCCGCGATCACGGCGGCCTCGAGGCCGGCGCCGAGCCACGCCGGGCCTTCGATGCGACCGGAGCGCCGCAGCAGGATCCGCGCATAGCGCCCGCCGGCCACCGCGAGCGCCGCCGCGAGGATGATGCCGAGGACCTCGGCCAGCACCGGGGCCGAGGCCAGCTGCGCGAAGAAAGTCCGGATTTCGCTGCTGGCGCTGTCCATCGCTTGGCTGGTTGCGTGCGCCCTCAGGCGTTCAGGTCCGGGATGAGCTGGCTCTCGAGGATCGTGATCTGGTCCTTGAGCATGAGCTTGCGCTTCTTGAGCCGCTTCAGCTGCAGCTCGTCGATGTGCATGTCGAGCGAGAGCCGGTGGATGACATCGTCGAGGTCGCGGTGCGCAATGCGCAACGCGCGCAGTTTCTCGATGTTGCGGAACAGTTCGCGGTCGACGTTGTCTTCGTTATCCGCCATGGCCGGTAAATCTGCGGCTCGCGGCCGTATGCGTTGGCCTAGCTTAACGGAGGCGCAGGGCGGATGCCATTGGCGATATGCTTCGCCGGGCCATGAACCGCCACGATCCTCCGGACTGGTCCGCCATCGACACGGTGCTGCTCGATCTCGACGGCACGCTGCTCGATCTCGCGTACGACACCCGGTTCTGGCGCCACACCATTCCCGCCGCCTGGGCGCAGGCGCGGGGTGTCACGCTCGAGCAGGCGCGCGTGGAGCTCACGCCGCGCTTCCGCGACCGTGAGGGCACCCTGGACTGGTATTGCGTCGAGTACTGGAGCCGCGAGCTTGAGCTGGATGTCGCGGCGCTCAAGCGCGCGACGATGCATGAGGTGGACTGGCTCTCCGGCGTCCCGGAATTCCTCGAAACCCTGCGCCGCAACGGCAAGCGCCTGGTATTGTTCACCAACGCGCATCCGGCCTCCCTGGCCATCAAGGACGAACGCACCGGCGTGTCGCGCTACCTGGATGCGATGTTCAGTTCGCACCACTTTTCGTGGCCGAAGGAGGATGCGCGCTTCTGGGACAGCGTCCGCCGCCGTGAGCCGTTCGACCCGCAACGCAGCCTGTTCGTGGACGACAGTCCGACGGTGCTCGCCGCGGCCCGGGCGGCGGGAATCCGCTGGGTGATCGGTGTGCGCCACCCGGATTCCCAGGGTACCGTGCGCGATCACGCGCCATGGCCCGCGGTGGATCGGATCACCGACCTCGCCGGGCCGGATTCGGGCCTGACCTGATCGCGCCCGGTCCGATCAGCCGCCGCCGGGGCGGCGGCGGGGCCCGCCCGGGCCGCTGTGGCGCCGGCGGGCCGGCGGCCGTCCACCCTGACGGCGCCCGCCGTGGCCCAGCGGACCGCGTTCACGCGGTGGGCCCGGCTGCAGCTGCACGCTGGCGAGCAGGTCCGCGGGGATCGGCGCGTAGGGCACCTTGTGGCCGATATAGGCTTCGATCTCCGGCAGCGAGACGGCGGATTCCTCGCACGCGAAGCTGATCGCATCGCCCTCGGCCCCGGCGCGGGCGGTGCGGCCGATCCGGTGCACGTAGTCGGGTGCGTCCTGCGGCAGGTCGAAGTTGTAGACGTGGCTCACGTCCGGGATATGCAGGCCGCGCGAGGCCACGTCGGTCGCGATCAGCACCGCCAGGTCGCCGTTGTGGAAGTCGCGCAGGAAGCGCAGGCGCTTGGGCTGCGGCACGTCGCCGGAAATCGCCTGGGCGTTGAATCCGTTGGCGTTCAGCACCGCTTCGAGGCGCTCCGCCATGCGCTTCGTGTTGACGAAGATCATGGTCCGGCGCGCATCGGCCTGCCGCAGCAGGCTGATCAGGAGCGGCAGCTTCTCCTCCATCGAGGGGTAGTACATGACCTGCCGCACGCGGTCGACGGTCATCTTGTCCGGCTCGATGCGCACGAGCTCCGGATTGTTCATGTGCTCATAGGCGAGTTCGAGCACGCGTTGCGAGAGCGTGGCGGAGAACAGCATCGACAGGCGCCGCTCCGGCGGCGGCAGCCGCCGCATGAGGTAGCGGATGTCGGCGATGAATCCCAGGTCGAACATCCGGTCGGCTTCGTCCAGCACCAGGACCTGCGCGTGGCGCAGGTCGAAGACATGCTGCTTGAAGTAGTCGATGAGCCGCCCGGGCGTGCCGATCAGGACATCGATGCCCTCGGAGAGCTGGCGACGCTGCTTTTCATAGTCGGTGCCGCCGAAGACCACGGCGGTGCGCAATCCGGTGTGCTTGCCGAGAATCTGCGCATCGTGATGGATCTGCACCGCGAGCTCGCGCGTCGGGGCGACGACCAGTGCCCGCACGGACGTGGGCGTCCGGCCCGCGGGCGCCGGGCGCGTGAGCAGCAGGTTGTACAATGCGATCAGGAAGGCGGCGGTCTTGCCGGTGCCGGTCTGGGCCTGGCCGGCCACATCCCGGCCGGTGAGAGCCACCGGGAGCGTCTGGGACTGGATGGGCGTGCCGTGGGTGAAACCGGCGTCGTGAATCCCGGCGAGCAGCGAAGGGTCCAGGCCGAGGGTGTCGAATCGCGTGGAAGTGGGAGGCTGATCACTCATTGTGTGCGTGGAACCATGGGATTGCGGGATGGGGTCTTGAAAATGCCGATGGGAAGCGCTAAAAAGGTATCCAAGGCAGGGGTTCCGATGCGACTGGGCGGATTGCAGCCTCTGGGTCGCGACCGATGATCTCCACCTGCCACCTTAAGTTTCCTTTCCCCCATTCCCATACAGATCACGGATCATAGATCACAGTGTAACCGTTTAGCGGGTGTTTCTGGCACGCCTTTCGCCGTTGCCCCCCCTGTTTTTCACAGGCCCAAGCCTCAAATCCCTTTGTCTCAACCCAAATTTTCTAGTTCTCCGATGGAGGATGAACCGCGTGAGTAGTTCGCACATTGTGCACACCACCGATGCCACGTTCAGTCAGGACGTGCTCAAGTCCGACAAGCCCGTACTGCTCGATTTCTGGGCGGAATGGTGCGGCCCCTGCAAGATGATCGCGCCCATTCTCGATGAGATCGCGGGCGAATATCAGGACCGGCTGAAGATCGCCAAGATCGACATCGACGCCAATCCGCAGACGCCGCGCACGTTCGGAATCCGCGGCATTCCGACGCTCATCCTGTTCAGGAACGGGTCCGTCGAGGCCCAGAAGGTTGGGGCCGTGTCCAAATCACAGCTGACCGCCTTTCTGGAGTCGAACCTTGCCGACAAGCAGTCTGTGAGGAATCTGTGAGAGGGTATCTGGGTAATCAGGGGCGCAACCGGCCCAACAAGGGACCGCGCCACGGCAATGTCAATCGCGACGGCAATCGCGACGGCGGCGGCAACCGGGACGGCAATCGCGATGGCAACCGCGCCAGCGGCCGCCCCGACGAGCAGCTGGACGCCGACGTTTTCGAAGGTGGCGACGACGGGGACGTCATCAGCGCAGCCGAGCTGACCCAGTCGCGAAGCTCCATGAATCTCACGGAGCTCAAATCCAAGCCGATCACCGATCTGGTCAAGCTTGCCGAGTCCATGGGCCTGGAGAACATGGCCCGGTCGCGCAAGCAGGACATCATCTTCTCGATCCTGAAGGCTCACGCCCGCAATGGCGAGAACATCTACGGCGACGGCGTGCTCGAGATCCTGCAGGACGGCTTCGGCTTCCTGCGTTCCGCGGACAGCTCGTACCTGGCGGGCCCCGACGACATCTACGTGAGCCCGAGCCAGATCCGCCGCTTCAACCTGCGCACCGGCGACACCATCTCCGGGCTGATCCGCCCGCCGAAGGACGGCGAGCGCTACTTCGCGCTGCTGAAGGTCGGCGAGATCAATTTCGACTCGCCCGACAGCTCGCGCAACAAGGTGTTGTTCGAGAACCTGACGCCGTTCCATCCCACCAAGCGTCTGAAACTCGAGCGCGGCAACGGCTCCACCGAGGACCTGACCGCACGCACCATCGATCTCGTGGCGCCCATCGGCAAGGGCCAGCGCGGCCTGATCGTCTCTCCGCCCAAGGCGGGCAAGACGATGCTGCTGCAGAACATCGCCACGGCCATCACCTCCAACCATCCCGAGGTCTACCTCATCGTGCTGCTCATCGACGAGCGGCCGGAAGAGGT
>DATJPN010000047.1:0-12724 GCA_035506335.1 Steroidobacteraceae bacterium
GACAAGCTCCCCATCGTGTGTCGCAGCGCGCCGGGCTTCGTGGTCAACCGGGTGCTGATGCCCTATCTGCACGAGGCCATGTACCTGGCCCAGGAAGGGGTGTCACTGGCGGCGATCGACACGGCGGCAACCGACTTCGGCATGCCCGTCGGTCCCATCGAACTGGCCGACGTCGTGGGCCTGGATGTCGCGCAGGACGTGGGCACGATCATCGCGGCCGAGCTCGGCCGGCCCGCGCCGGCGCACCCGCAGCTGGCGCAACTCGTGGCCGCGCGGCGGCTCGGACGCAAGAGCGGCTCGGGCTTCTACACCTGGCACGAGGGCCATCCGACCAAGCCCGCCGGCGGCGGCGCGCTTCCCGGCGATGCCACCGACCGGATGATGCTGGCACTGGTCAACGAGGCGGTGGCCTGCCTGCGGGAGGGCGTGGTCAGTGATGCGGACCTGCTCGATGCCGCCGTGATTTTCGGCACCGGATTCGCGCCCTTTCGCGGCGGACCGATCGCCTATGCCCGCGCCCGTGGCATCGCCGATTGTGTGCGCCGCCTCACAGACCTGGCCACGCGCCACGGCGAGCGCTTTGTCCCGGACCCGGGCTGGAATCTCCTCGACACCGGCCGGCAAACCGTGAACGGCGTACCAGAGCAGCACTGACCCTGTGCTACCATCGCGAAAATGACCGAGGAGCGTGAAGCCAGCATTCAGGTTCTCAAGACCTTCGCACCCCTGGATGGTCTGAAACGCGAGAACATTGCGGCGCTGGCCAAGAAAGTCAGCATCCGCACGATGTCCGCGGGCCGCTACCTGTTCAAGGAAGGCGACACCGACAAGCGCAAGATTTGGCTGGTCAGCGGCATGGTCGAACTGCGCGAGGGTGACCGCACCGTCGGGATGATCCGCGGCGGCACCGCCGAGGCTCGCAATCCGCTCTCGCCCACGCTGCCGCGCACCGTCAGCGCCCGCGCCGTGGATGAAATCTCCTATCTGTCCATCGACAGCGAGCTGCTCGATGTGATGATCACGTGGGACCAGACTGGTACCTACGAGGTCGAAGAACTCCAGCAGCAGCTCAACGGTGGCGGCTCCGGCGACGACTGGATGACGACGCTGCTGCAGACGCGCTCCTTCCACCGCATCCCCCCGGCGAACATCCAGGCCATCTTCATGCGCATGCAGCGCGTGCCGTACCTCGCCGGTGATGTGGTCATCAAGCAGGGCGACGAAGGCGATTACTTCTACGTGATCGTCAAGGGCCAGTGCATCGTGACCCGCGAGACGCCCCTGAACCGCGATGGCATCAAGCTCGCCGAACTGGGCGTCGGGGACACCTTCGGCGAAGAGGCCCTGATCGCCGAGGCCAAGCGCAACGCCACCATCACGATGGCGACCGACGGGGTGTTGATGCGCCTGGCGAAGGACGACTTCCGCGAGCTCATGAACGAGCCGCTGCTGCAATGGGCCAATTACGACCAGGCCCGTGAGATCGTCGCCCGCGGCGGACGGTGGCTCGACGTGCGCCTGCCGAGCGAACACCAGACCATGAGCATCGAGGGATCCTTGAACATCCCGCTGTACTTCATCCGCCTGAAGCTCTCGACGCTCGACCCGAAGATACCCTACGTGGTCTATTGCGACACCGGGCGACGCAGTTCGGCGGCGGCCTACATCCTGGTGGAACGCGGCTTCGATGCCTACGTGCTGCGCGGCGGCCTCTCGACCGGGGCCGTGGGCCTGCATCAGTCGCGCTAGCGCGACCGCCCGCTACATCGTGTGCGTGGCCTTGTCGCCGGAGAGCGCGCCGGCCAGGTAGGTTTCGATCTTCTTCTGGGTCTGACCGCGGTCCTGTTCGCTGAACTGCACGCCGATTCCGGCGGTGCGCTTGCCCTGCGCGCCCTTCGGCGTCACCCAGATGACACGTCCGGCCACGGGCAGCTTCTCATCCTCGCCCATCAGGTTCAGCAGCATGAACACTTCGTCCCCCAGCCGGTAATTGCTGTTGGTGGGGATGAACAGGCCCCCATTGCGGACGAAAGGCATGTACGCCAGGTACAAGGCGCTCTTGTCCTTGATCGTGAGGGTGAGAAGTCCGGGTTTTGGTCCCATTGCGGTAATGAATCAACTTACACAAAGCGAGCGTAACAGGCTCTCGAGCACCAGCGCACGATTCAAGGGGCCGGCCAGGGCTGCCCGCAGGCCGCGCAGCTGGTCCAGCAGATCGAACAGCCGAGGCACATTTGACTCCCGATCGGGGCGATTCGGGTGCGTACCATCCCGCATTTCCACGGAATATGTCCCGGCGCCGAGGCTCTCGCGGATGCGTTCCGTGAGCCAGTTCTCAAAGCAGGTCAGGCGCAACGGCAGGTCCCCCTCCTCGTCCTTTCTCCTGCGGCTCCAGGCTTCGGCGAGCTGGGCTGCATCCGCGCGCCGCGCCAGCAGATCGGTGAGCCCGGCGAGGGTTTCGTCGCGGACCTTGAGGACCTCGCCCGGGTTCAGATCCGCCGCCGCGAGCGGCGCGTTGCCGATCACATCGAGCACCGCCGCCCAGGGACCCTCGCCGGCGTGACGGTTCAGCCACTCGAGCGCAGCGTCCCGTTCCGGGGCCCGGATCCGCACGCGCTGACAGCGGCTGAGGATGGTGGCCGGCAGCCGCGATGGCTGCTGGGCCACGAGGATCAGGACCGTGCGGGGCGGCGGTTCCTCGAGGGTCTTCAGCAGGGCATTGGCCGCGTTCCAGTTCAAGGCATCGGCCGGATCGATCAGTGCCACCTTGTAGCCACCCTGGTGACTGGCGAGCGCGAGATCCGCCGCCAGCTCGCGCGATTGCTCGACGCGGATCTGCTTGTGCTCCTCGATGAGCCCGACCCGCGTGAAGTCCGGGTGGCGCTCTTCGGTGACGGCACTGCAGGCGGCGCAACGGCCGCAGGGACGCTCCTCCTCGGGTGCGACGCACAGCAGCAGCCGCGCCAGCCACAGCGCCAGGTCCGGGCCGCCGGTCCCCGGCGAGTCCTGGATCAGGATGGCATGCGCGATGCGATCCTGCCCGACGGCGGACCTGAGCTGCTCGCGTGCCGGCGCCAGCCACGACGCGGCGGCCAGGGCTTCGGGTGTCACGGCAGCAGTGCCTCGAGCGCCGCCGCGACCGCCGCCTGCACCGCCGGCAGCTCGCGCCCGGCGTCCACGACGCAGAAGCGCCGCGCATCGCTGCGCGCGAGAGTGAGGTACGCCGCACGCACCCGCTCGAAGAAGGGCCCGCGTTCCTGCTCGAATCGATCGATCTCACCGCGACGGGCCTGCGCCCGGGCAAGACCCAGGGACACCGGCAGATCGAGCAGCACGGTCAGGTCCGGGGTCAGGTCGGCGTGGACGAGGTGCGCCAGAGATTCGATGCTCTGCGGATCCACGCCGCGGCCACCGCCCTGGTAGGCCCGGGTGGCGTCGGTGAAGCGGTCGCAGATCACCCACTCCCCGCGCGCCAGCGCCGGACGGATCAGGTTCGCCAGGTGCAGGCTGCGCGCCGCGAACATGAGCAGCATCTCAGCCGTCGGGGGTATCGCCTCACCATCGGGCTTCAGCACCAGCTCGCGCACCCGCTCCGCGAGCGGCGTGCCGCCGGGTTCCCGGGTGAGCAGCGCGGGCACGCCGCGGGCCTGAAGCAGCCCGAGCAGGTAGCGCGCCACGGTGGTCTTGCCGGCCCCTTCGATGCCCTCCAGGGTGATGAAGCGCCCGGCCGTCATGGATGTCCCGCCGCGCTGCGCAGCTTCTGCACGTAGTGGTGGACGGCCTGGTTGTGCTCGGCCAGGGTCACGGAGAAGTGGTGGCCGCCCTGCCCGTCCGCCGCCGCCACGAAGTACAGGTCACCGGTTTCCTCCGGTCGCACCGCCGCCAGCAGCGCGGCGCGGCCGGGCAGCGCAATGGGTGTCGGCGGCAGGCCCTCCCGGGTGTAGGTGTTGTAGGGAGTATCGGTGGCGAGGTCCCGTTCATGGATGTGACCGTCGTAGGCCGCCCCGAGGCCGTAGATCACCGTGGGATCGGACTGCAGGCGCATGCCCCTGCGCAGGCGCGCCACGAATACCCCGGCGATGCGCGGCCGCTCGGCCGGCAGTCCCGTTTCCTTTTCGACCATGGAGGCGAGCACGAGTGCCTGCGCCGGTGTCTGCAGGGGCAGGTCCGCCGCGCGCATGCTCCAGGCATCGGCGAGCGCCTCGCGCATGCCGGCGTAGGCGAGCTTGAGGATCTCCACATCGCTCGTGCCTCCCGCAAACCGGTACGTGTCGGGAAAGAAACGGCCCTCCGGGGCTTCACCGGCATGGCCGATCGCGGCCATGACCTCGGCGTCGCTGCGACCCGTCAGCAGGGCATGCACGTGCGGATCGGTCTCGAGCGCATGACGCAGATCGGCGAAGCGCGTGCCCTCGACGACCGTGAGCTGTTCGAGGATCACCCGCCCCTGCTCCAGCATCTCGATCAGGTCGGCGGCACTGGCATGGGCGTCGACCTCATAGTCGCCCGCCTTGATGGTCAGGGTGCGCCCCGTCAGACGCAGGTAAAGCTGGGTGCAGCCGGCGCAGTCGAGCGCGCCGGCGCCCTGCAGCCGACCGAGCACCCCGCGCACGCTCAGGCCCGGCGTGACCGTGACCCGCAGGTTCCGTGGCGCCGGACCGGGGGCCTCGAACCGGGTCGCGAGCCACATCCAGCCGGCCGCCGCCGCGCCGCCGAGCAGCAGCACCGTGAGGGAGGCTAGCCAGAGTGTCTTACGCATCCACAGGGTCTCCGGATGTCATGTCGGCCGGCGCCTCGAGCAGGGGCCGCAGCCACTGCTGCAGTTGCCGGGTCACCGGGCCCACCCGGCGCTCCAGTCCGTCCAGCGTCCGCACCGGCCAGATCCCGATGCGCGCATTCGTCACGAAGAGCTCCTCGGCCGCGGCCACGGCGGCGGCGTCGAGCGCCGCTTCGCTCACCGTCAGCCCGCGCTGCTGCGCCTCGCGCATGACCACCCGGCGCATGATGCCGCTCACCCCGGCGCGGGTGATCGCAGGCGTCATGATCCGACCCTCGCTGACCAGGAACACATTGCTCATCGTGCCTGAGACGAGCCAGCCGGAGCTACCGAAGACCAGTGACTCCTGTATCGCAGGGTCGGTCCACTCGGCCCGGATCAGTACCTGTTCGAGCCGGTTCAGGTGCTTGAGCCCGGCGAGCGCCGCGTTCTCGCCCAGCCGGCCCCGCGCGGTGCGCGCCGCGATGCCGCGCTCCCAGGGAGCCGGATCCTCCGGCGGCCACGGGTACTGCAGCAGCACGACGCGCGAGCGCTCGTCCCCGTGAGGGCCGTAGCCGCGCGCCGTGGCGCTGCCGCGGGTGAGGATGAGCTTGATGATGCAGGCCGGCTCACTCGCCGCCAGCGCCCGGATCTGCGTGGCGAGGCCCGCGAAGTCCTCGTGGCCGATCCGCAGCCGCGCGCAGCCCTCGGTCAGGCGCTGCAGGTGCAGCGTCAGAAACCGGGCACGACCGCCGCGACAGGCGATGGTTTCGAAGAGGCCATCGCCGTAGTGCAGCCCGCGATCGAGCACGTCGAGCCCCGAGGCCGGCTGGCCGTCGATCAGGGCCCGCAGCAATCCCGGCGGCGCGGCGGGTGTGCTCACGCCGGGCTCCGCGCGCCCGCGCCCTGCGGCACGTCGTCGAACACGGCCAGCATGCCGCGGGCCTTGGCGCGGGTTTCGTTCAATTCACGCTCCGGATCCGAATCCGCGACGATGCCGGCGCCGGTACGCATCGTGATCCGTGCATGCTCGAGCGTCATGGTCCGGATGAGGATATTGAGGTCCATTTCCCCGCCGGGCGTGAGATATCCCAGCGAGCCGTAGAAGGCGCCGCGCCCCTCACCTTCGAGTTCGGCGATGATCTGCATGCAGCGGAACTTCGGGCAGCCCGTGATGGTGCCGCCCGGGAACACCGCCTTCAGGGCGCCGATGGGCGTGACGTCGGCGCGCAGCCTCCCGCGCACGTTCGACACGATGTGGTGCACGTGCGCGTAGGTCTCGGTCACCATCAGTTCGTTGACGAGCACCGTGCCGGCCTCGCAGACCCTGCCGAGATCATTGCGCTCGAGGTCGATGAGCATGATGTGTTCGGCGCGCTCCTTCGGGTGCGCCACCAGCGCCGCCGCTTCGGGCGCATCCTCGCCGGGACGCCGCGTGCGCGGCCGGGTGCCGGCGATCGGGCGGGTGTCCACTTCCCGGCCGCTCACCCGCAGCAGCCGCTCGGGCGAGGAGCTGAGCACGCTGACACCGTCCCATTGCAGCCAGGCGGCGAACGGCGCAGGATTGCGACGGCGCAGACGCTCGTACAACAGCGCCGGGTCCAGTGCCTGCCGATAGGCGGTGCAGCCGGGCGCGGCCCGCGGCCGCACGCGCCAGGGTCGCGACAGGTTCGCCTGGTAGATGTCGCCCGCGCGGATGTGCTCCTGGGCGCGCAGCACGCGGGCGAGGTACAGGGCCGGGTCCTCCTCCGAGACCTGATAGCCGAGGTCACCCGGATCGTGCGGCACGGCCGCCGCGTCGCGGGTGCCATCCGCGAGGCACCGGGCGTCGAGCACGACCTGCCCGAGCAGATCCTCGGCCTGAGGTTCGGCGACCGCCCAGACACTGTCGTCGGCGAGGACGTGCACCAGCGCGCACGGTGTCCGCAGCGCGAAGGCCGTCCACGGCAGCGGCGTCGCCGGCAGCCGCAGGTGCGGCTCGATTTCCGCGGCGATTTCGTAGCCGAGGAACACGATCCACCCGGGCGCGAACGGTACGCCCGTGTGGCGCGCGATCGCGAGGTCGGACTCGCGGCCGGCACCTGCGCCACTGCCGCGCCACCAGGTTTCCAGGGCATCGAGAAAGGTCGCGGCGCGCGGTTGCACGCCCCGCCCGTGCACACGGCCGTCCGCCGTGCTCCACAGCGCCGCCTGCGGCTGCGCCGCCAGGATGCTGACCCTGCCGAGCGGTCCGGCCACCGCGCTGTCGAGCAGCGCCGGGTAGCGGCGCGGGTTCGAGGCGGCGAGCTGTCTCAAGACCGCGGGCGGCACGTCCAGCCGCCGCCCGAGTCCGGCGGGTTTGAGTATCGAGCGCCCGACCATCGCGCTCCGTGAATTCACGGTTCAGCCGCTGAAGCGGCGGAACACCAGTGTACCGTTGGTGCCGCCGAACCCGAAGGAGTTCGACAGCGCCACGTCGATCGGCATCGGCCGGGCGGTGTTGGGCACGAAATCCAGGTCACACTCCGGATCCGGCGTGCGGTAGTTGATGGTCGGCGGCGCGACATTGTCGCGGATGGCGAGGATGCTGAAGATGGCTTCGAGCACGCCGGCGGCACCGAGCAGGTGACCGGTCATGGACTTGGTCGAACTGACCGCCAGGTGATGCGCATGCGCGCCGAAGGCGCCCTTGATCGCCGCCGTTTCGGCCTTGTCGCCGAGCGGGGTCGAGGTGGCATGGGCGTTGATGTACTGCACGGCATCCGTATTCAGGCCGGCATCGCGCAGCGCGTTGGTCATCGCCAGGCCCGCGCCGGCACCGTCCTCGGGCGGCGCGGTGATGTGGTAGGCATCGCTGCTCATGCCGAAGCCGGCCATTTCGGCGTAGATCCTGGCGCCACGGGCGCGGGCGTGTTCGAGCTCCTCGAGCACCACGGCGCCGCCGCCGTCGCTCAGCACGAAGCCGTCACGGTCCTTGTCCCAGGGGCGGCTCGCCTCCTGGGGAGATTCGTTGCGGCTCGACAGCGCCTTAGCCTGCGAGAAGCTCGCAAGTCCGCACACGGTCGTCGCCATCTCGGAGCCGCCCGCGATGACCATGTCGGCATCACCGTACTGGATGGTGCGCATGCCGAAGCCGATGGCGTGGGTCGAGGTGGTGCAGGCACTGACCACGCCCAGGTTCGGGCCCTTCAGGCCGAAGCGGATCGAGAGGTGTCCGGCGATCATGTTGATGATGGTGGCCGGCACGAAAAACGGGGAAATCTTGCGCGGGTTGTGCGCCTTCAGGTAGTCGCCGTACTCGCTTTCGATGGTGCCGAGGCCCCCGATGCCGGCACCCATGATGGCGCCGCATCGGGTGGGATCGGCGCGGGACACGTCAAAGCCGGAATCGGCCATGGCCTGGATGCCGGCGGCCACGCCGTAGTGCATGAAATCGTCCATGCGCCGGGCTTCCTTGGGCGTGATGTAGGCGGCGAGATCGAAGTCGCGCACCTGTCCGCCGAAGCGCACCGGGAAGGCCGAGACATCGAAGCGGGTGATCGGGCCGATGCCGCTGCGCCCGTTCAGGATGGCATCCCAGGCGGTGGCCACCGTGCTGCCCACCGGGGACACCACACCCATGCCTGTTACGACGACGCGCCGTTTGCTCACTCGCAGCCCCGGTACTCAACCTACGATGGAACGGTCGGGGACGGGTCAGGCCTTGCTGCGACGCTCGTTGATGTAGTCGATGGCCTGTTGGACAGTCGTGATCTTCTCGGCGTCCTCGTCCGGGATTTCGATTTCGAATTCCTCCTCGAGAGCCATGACCAGTTCGACCGTGTCCAGCGAGTCCGCGCCCAGGTCGTCGACGAACGAGGCGTCATTCGTGACCTGTTCAGCCTTGACGCCCAGTTGCTCCGCGACGATGGCCTTTACCTGCTGCTCAACGGTGCTCATTACGCGATTGTCCTTGTTAAGAATGGTCTCATGCGCCCGCCGCTGGTCGGCGGCACGGGCGCGGTATTGTAGGGGAACACCCCCCCGTCTGCCAGCACGGCTATGCGTGCGGGAGTGATTGTTTTTTCAGGTGAAACGTCCGGGCCGATGTGCCTGCGTCCGTGGCCTGGGGCGGGGCCGGGGTCTGATGTGGCAATTTTCCAACGTCGGACCCGGCGGCTCGCGATCCGGCCTGGGCTAGGGCATGTACAGGCCGCCATTGACGTGCAGCGTCTCGCCGGTGATGTAGCCGGCCTGCGGCGAGGCCAGGAACAGTACCGCCGAAGCAACATCTTCGGCCGAGCCGAGCCGCTCGAGCGGAATCCGGCCCGCGAGCGCCGCGCGCTGCTCCTCGGAGAGGGCCTTCGTCATGTCCGTGTCGATGAATCCCGGCGCGACGGCGTTGACGGTGATGCCGCGCGAGGCGACTTCCAGCGCCAGTGACTTCGTGAAGCCCAGCACCCCGGCCTTGGCCGCGGAGTAATTGACCTGGCCGGCATTGCCCGTGACCCCGACGATGGAGGTGATGTTGATGATCCGGCCGCGTCGCTCCTTCATCATGCGGCGCAATACCGCCTTCGAGAGCCGATACACGGCCGTCAGGTTGGTCGTGATCACCTGGTTCCAGTCATCCGGCTTCATCCGCAGCAACAGGCCGTCGCGGGTGATCGCGGCATTGTTCACCAGGATGCTCGGCATGCTGCCGGCCGCTTCGAGCTCCGCGACCAGCGCATCGATCGAGGCCTCGCTCGACACGTCGAGCACGGCACCGCGGCCTTTGAGCCCATTGGCCGCCAGGCTTGCCGTGAGCTCGGCGGCACCGGCCTCGGTGGTGGAAGTGCCGATGACCTGCGCGCCGGCGGCCGCGAGGCCGAAGACGATGGCGCGGCCGATGCCCCGCGAGCCCCCCGTGACCAGCACCACGTCGTTTTCAAACATGCTCTTGCCCTCCGGTTCGAAACCGCTTCAGGAACGGGTCGCGGCGAGCGCCGCGTCGAAAGTCGCCTGGTCCTGCAGGGCAAGACAGGCCAGATCGGCTCGCTTCTCGATGCGACGGTTCAGGCCGCTCAGGACCTTGCCGGGACCGCACTCGATGAGCTGGGCGTGGCCGCTCGCGACGAGCGCCCGCACGGTGTCCTGCCAGCGCACGGGGCTGGCCAGCTGGCGCACCAGCAGTGCGCGGATGTCGTCCGGATCCGAATGGGCCGCGGCATCGACCGCGCTCACGTAGCGGATGGCCGGCGGCGCGAGGCGCACCTGCGCCAGGCGCCCGGCCAGCCGCCGCGCGGCCGGCGCCATCAGGCTGCAATGCGACGGCACGCTCAGGGCAAGCGCCATCGCCCGCTTGGCACCGGCGCGCCGCGCGGCCTCGATGGCCCGTTCCACCGCGGCGCTGTCACCGGCGATCACGACCTGCCCCGGGGCGTTGAAGTTCACGGCCTCGACCACCTGCGACTGCGCGGCCTCGGCGCAGCAGGAGACGACCTGCTCATCGGTGAGGCCCAGGATCGCGGCCATCGCGCCCGTGCCGGCCGGAACGGCCTCCTGCATCGCCTGGCCCCGGAAGCGCACCAGGTCGGCGGCCTCGGTGAGCGTCAGCGCCCCGGCGCACACCAGCGCCGTGAACTCCCCGAGGCTGTGGCCGCTGACCTCGGCCGGGTCGGCGCCACCGCGAGCCTGCCACAGCCGCCACAGCGCGACCCCGGCGGCGAGCATGGCCGGCTGGGTGTATTCGGTGGCATTGAGCCGCTCGACCGGACCCTCCTGGGTCAGCGCCCACAGATCGTACCCCAAGGCCGCGGAGGCCTCCTCGAACGCGGCCCGAACCTCGCGCTGCGCGGCGAAGTCCCCGAGCATGCCCACGGACTGCGAACCCTGACCGGGAAAAACGAAGGCGAAGGACATCGGCACTCCTGGTGGGACCGCAGCCAAAGGGGCGCGATTATACCGGCTTGGCGGACCTGAGCAGGAGCAGCGCGCCCAGGGCTCCCGCGACCGCCCCGTAGAGGTGCGCATCCACGATGACCGCGCCCCCGGTCATCAGGGGCAGCGCGCCGAGGCTCTGCTCGTACACGAGCTTGCCGACCAGGAACACGGCCAGGATCCAGCCGTCGGGCTCACGGCGCCGCAGGTGCGCGCAGGCACCGGCCGCCAGAGCGCCATGCAGCACGCCCGAGGAACCCACGTACCACTGCGTGGTCGAAGAGATCAGCCACAGTCCGGCATCGATGCCGAGCGCCGAGAGCCCCAGGATGAGCAGCCAGCCGCGCGGCCGGTAGTCCCGGGCGAACAGCGCCCACATCAGGACGAGTCCGGCGAGGTCCAGTGCGGCATGCTCGTAACCCAGGTGAATGACATGTGCGCTGAGCAGGCGCCACCATTGACCGGCGGCGAGCGCCTCGCGGTCATAGCGCAGGGCCAGCCGGGCCGGGGCGCCGCCGGCCTGGATGAGCAGCAAAGCCAGGCACACGCCCAGCAGCAGCACGCCCGAGCGACCGTCGCAATTGAGCGACTTCGCCAAACGGTGCAGCCGTTCGCGCGGTAGTGGCACATTCATTTGTTATGATCCGGCGCCATTCGCTGCACCCCTCAACGCGGGTATCCCTATGTGCATGTATTCCAGACCTCCGAAGCCCATGACGCGCGTCCGCGGTTTCACGCTCATCGAGATCATGGTCGTCGTGATCATCATCGGTCTGCTGGCCGCGATCATTGTGCCCAATGTCCTCAGCAGAGTGGGCGAAGCGCGCGTCGCGAAGGCCCGCCAGGACATCCAGGCCGTGAGCACGGCGCTCACCATGTACCGGCTCGACAACTTCAAGTACCCCACCACCGACCAGGGCCTGAAGGCCCTCATCCAGCAGCCCGCCGACCCGACCATCCGCAACTGGAGGAAGGGCGGCTATATCCAGGACGGCTCCCTCAAGGACCCCTGGGGCAATGACTACCAGTATGTATACCCCGGCACCCATGGCCGCGAATACGACCTGTACTCCTTCGGCGCCGACGGCCAGGAGGGCGGCGAAGGCGAAGATGCCGATATCGGCAACTGGAACCTGGACGCAAAACCGGGGACCAGCCAGAGCCCCAGCGGCCCCTGAAGCGGCACGCGGACCCGTGGTGCGCAAGCCTACCCGGGGTTTCACGACCAACGGATTCACACCCCGCGGATTCACGCTGATCGAGATCCTGGTGGTGGTGGTCATCATCGGCATCGTCACCGTCGGCGCGCTGCTGTCCCTGTCCTTCATCGGACCCGACCGCGAGCTGCGCACCGAGGGCGACCGGCTCGCGCAGCTGATGAACTACGCCCAGGAACAGGGTGAGCTGCAGACCCGCGAGCTCGGCCTGTACTGCACCGATCACAGCTACCGGTTCCTCGCCTTCGACGCCCGCCGCAATCTCTGGGTGCCGATCAGCGACGATGAGGCCCTGCGCACCCGCACCCTGCCGGACGCGATCCGGCTGCAGCTCGACGTGGAGGGCCGCGAAGTGGTACTGGCCTCCCCGCAGGACGAGCTGAAGAAGCAGATCGCCCCGGCGGACCTGCAACCGCATGTGATGATCTTCTCCAATGGCGACCTGACCTCCTTTCGCGTCACGCTCGAACGCGAGGGGACCGACCGGACCGTCACACTGCTGCCGGATCGTCAGGGCAAGATCAGGGTCCGGATTCCGAAGGATCACGTCACGTGAAGCGGCAACGCGCCTTCACCCTCATCGAAGTGCTGGTCGCCCTCGTCATCGTGGCGCTCGGGATGTCGGCACTGCTGGAGACGCTCGGGTCGGCCGCCGACACCGCCAGCTGGCTGCGCGAGAAGACCTTTGCGCAGTGGATCGGATTCAATCAGCTCGCGAGCACGCGTCTGTCCGGGACCTTGGTGGCCGCCGGAACCACCGACGGGGAACTCGACTATGCCGGCCGTCACTGGCGCTGGCGCCAGGTGGTCACGGACCTCGGATTTCCCGGGTTGTTCCGCATCGATGTCAAGGTGGAGCCGGCCGACACCG
>DATJPN010000048.1:0-25904 GCA_035506335.1 Steroidobacteraceae bacterium
TGGTGCCGGATTTCTCGCTGCCAGCGACCGGCGGCACGGATTTCCGCCTGCGCGATGCGCGCGGCCATGCACTGGTGCTATATTTCTACCCGCGCGACAGCACTCCGGGCTGCACGCTCGAGGGCCTCGATTTCCAGCGCCTGCTGCCGGCCTTCAAGCGCGCCGGCGTGCAGGTCTGCGGCATCTCGCGCGACAGCATGGCCGCGCACGAGAAGTTCTGCGCCGCACAGGGCTTCAAGTTTCCGCTGCTGGTCGATGCCGAGGGCGAAGCCTGCAGGCTGTTCGATGTCATCCACGAGAAGAACATGTACGGCCGCAAGGTGCTGGGCATCGTGCGCAGCACCTTCCTGATCGATGCCGCGGGCAAGCTGCGGCGCGAGTGGCGCAAGGTCAAGGTCGAAGGTCACGCCGCCGAGGTGCTGGAGGCCGCGAAGTCATTGTGAAAGCGCGCTCGCGCCGGCTGTTCGTGCTCGATACCAACGTGCTGATGCACGATCCGACGGCGATCTTCCGTTTCGCCGAGCACGACATCTACCTGCCCATGGTGGTGCTCGAGGAACTCGACGCCAACAAGAAGGGCCTCTCGGAAGCCTCCCGCAACGTCCGCCAGGCCAGCCGCTTCCTCGACGAGATGATCCGCGACGCGACCAAGGAGCAGATCGACCAGGGCCTGCCGCTGCCTTCGGGCTATTCGGGCAACCATGGCAAGAAGGCTTCCACGGGGCGGCTGTTCTTCCAGACCCGGCCGCTTGGCGGCGCCGCCTTGCCGGAGATCCTGCCCGGTCACGGCGCGGACAACGCCATCCTCGCCCAGACCCTGCAGCTGCAGCGGGAGGATCCGGCCACCCGCGTGACGCTGGTGTCCAAGGACATCAATCTGCGCATCAAGGGCGCAGTGCTCGGCGTGCACGTCGAGGACTACTACAGCGACAAGACGCTCGAGGACTCGGATGTCCTGTATTCAGGCATGGCCGCCCTGCCCACGGACTTCTGGGAGAAGCATGGCAAGGACATGCGCTCCTGGAAGGAAGCCGATCGCACCTTCTACCAGGTGACGGGGCCTGCCGTGCATGACTGGCTGCCGAATCTCGGGGTGTACGAGGACGCCCATCACGGCATCGAGGGCATCGTACGCACGGTCGAAGGCGAGACGGCGACTCTCGAGCTGACGCGCGACTTTCGCAGCGAGCGGCACAACATCTGGGGCGTGACCGCACGCAATCGCGAACAGAACTTCGCCCTGAACCTGCTCATGGATCCGCAGATCGACGTGGTCACGCTGCTGGGGCCTGCCGGCACGGGCAAGACGCTGCTGGCGCTGGCCGCGGGCCTCGCGCAGACGCTGGAGAGCAACCGCTTCGTCGAGATCATCATGACCCGGGTCACGATCCCGCTGGGCGAGGACATCGGCTTCCTGCCGGGCACGGAGGAGGAGAAGATGGAGCCGTGGATGGGAGCCCTCATGGACAACCTCGAGGTCCTGACGCAGAGCCAGGAAGGGGGCAACTGGGGCCGGGCGGCGACCAATGACCTGTTACGCAACCGCATCAAGATCCGGTCGCTCAATTTCATGCGCGGGCGCACCTTTCTCAACCGGTTCATCATCCTTGACGAGGCCCAGAACCTCACGCCCAAGCAGATGAAGGCCCTGATCACCCGGGCCGGCCCGGGGACCAAGCTCGCCTGCCTCGGGAACGTGGCGCAGATCGATACGCCCTACCTGACCGAGACCACCTCCGGCATCACCTATGCCGTCAACCGCTTCCGGGGCTGGGCGCACTCCGGGCATGTCACGCTGGTGCGCGGCGAGCGCTCGCGCCTGGCGGACTTCGCCTCCGACGCGCTGTAATGGTTGCTTACACCGCTGACTGAAACTCAGGACCGCCCGCGATTGTCACAGGTCATATGCGATCAATGAACAAGATCACCGTCGCCGCGGCCGCGGCCCTGTTCGGCGGCTTTGCGACCTATGCCGCCGCCCAGTCCAATTCGGAGCTCCCCGACATCGGCAATCCGGCCGGCACCATCGCGAACCTGGACGACGAGTACCAGATCGGCCGCATGGTCATCCATGAATTCCGCGACCAGAACGAGATCATCGAGGACCCCGAGGTCAGTGACTATGTCCAGACCCTGGGATTGCGGCTCTCGTCCCAGGCGCCGGACTCGGAGCGGGTGTTCCATTACTACGCGCTGCGCGAGGGTGACATCAACGCCGAGGCGCTGCCCGGCGCCTTCATCGTCATCAACTACGGCACCATCCTCGCAGCGGACAATGAATCCGAGCTCGCCGGCGTGCTGGCGCACGAGACGGCCCACGTCACGCAGCGCCACATCGTCCGCGGCGCGCTGGCACAGAGCCACCAGAGCCTGGAAACCGCGGCAGCCATTCTCGGCGCCATCGCGCTCGGGGCCCTGGGCGGCGGGTCCGCGGCCGTCGAAGGGGGCCTGCTCGCGGCCGAGGGCATGGGCGCGCAGATGCAGATCAACTTCACCCGCGACCAGGAGTACGAGGCCGACCGGGTCGGCATGACCTACCTGGCTCATGCCGGATTCGACCCCCTCGGCCTGCCGAACTTCTTCGAGACCTTCTACCGCCGCTACGGCTACAGCGAATCGCACATCCCGCGCATGCTCGTGGATCACCCGGTCACGAGTGAGCGCGTGGGCGAGGCCCGCAACCGCGCGGCGCTCCTCGAGCGGCCGCGGCACATCGAGGACAGCGTCTCCTTCGGGCTGATCCAGGAGCGCCTGCGGGTGCTCACGGCATCGGAGGAATTCGACCTGCGCGCCTATTACGCCGGCCGCGTCAACATGCGCGATCCACCGCTGGCGGTGTTGTACGGACAGGCGCTGGCATTCGTGCAGCGCGGCCACCCGGCCGATGCCATTGCCATCCTGCAACCCCTGGTGACGGCGAACCAGGGCGTCATCATGCTGCACACCCTGCTCGCGCAGGCCCAGATCGCAGCGGGGCACGTCCAGGACGGGCTCGCGACCTTCGCGCGCGCCGAGACCCTGTTCCCGCGCAATGTCCCGCTGACGGTGCACTACGGGGAGGCGCTGATCAGCGCGAACCAGCCGGCCAAGGCGCATGAACTGCTGCTCGACCTGTTCAACAACGTGACACCGACACCCGCGCAGATCCGGCTGACGGCGCTGGCGGCCAGCAGCGCCGGGGATGCGGCCGATGCGTACTACTACATGGGTGAGTACGACCTGAGCAATGGCGATCTGCCGCTGGCGACGCAGCAGCTGGAACTGGCGCTCGCCTCCCCGAACCTCACCGTGGTGCAGCGCAAGCGCTTCCAGGCGCGCCTGAAGGAAATCCGGGACGCGATCCTGGAGGAACGCCGCGCGCACGGCGGCCGCTCGCCCGATTCGGGCAACGGCGGGCCGGGCGGCTGATCACACCCGAAGCCCACCGGTGTCAGGCTACACTAGCGGGTGAGCTCACCCAACGCCGGTCAAAAATGCGAAGAACACCGATGTCGGCCCTCTGCGGCGCCCTTTGCCTCCTGGCCTTGCTGGCCGGGTGCGTCACCCCGCCCCGCGGCGCCTTGAAGGATCCACGCGATCCTCTCGAGCGTCTCAACCGCACGACCTTCGCACTGGACGATTTCCTCGCCCATCGTGTGGCCATCCCCATTGCCCGCGGGTACCGGAAGGTGACCCCGACGTTCGTGCGCCGGGGGATCGCCAACGTGTTCGAGAACGCCCATACCCCGATCGTCATGGGCAACGACCTGCTGCAGGGGAAATTCGGCGCCTTCGGGCAGGAGACGACGCGCCTGGTGCTGAACAGCACCGTGGGGCTGGCCGGCCTGCTGGACCCGGCGACGGCGGTGGGGCTGCCAAAGGATGACAACGACTTCGGCCGCACGCTGGGCACCTGGGGCGTCCCGTCCGGTCCGTACCTGGTGTTGCCCCTCTACGGACCCTCGGATTTTCGCGACGGCTTTGCGAAGCTCGTCGACCAGTTCGGGGTGCCCCAGAACTACATCCGCCGCCGACCGGTCTTCTACAGCGTTTACGGCCTGGACCTGCTGAACACCTTCTCCGAGTCGCTGATTCCCACCTACGAGCTGCTCGACCGGCAGAATGCGTTCGACCGCTACGCCTTCGCGCGCAACGCCTACCTGCAGCGGCGCGACTTCCTGATCCATGGCGAAAGCGGCGCGGTCGATCAGGAGGAACGCGAACTGCAGAAGTCCCTGCAGGAGGACTCGGCGCCGGCCGGAAAGTAGCCGCCGCGGGCGCTCTTAGGCCTTCAGGAGGCCTTGTCGGCGAGCAGCGCCGACACTTCGCTCAGGCGCGCGATGGCGCTGATCTGTGCCGGCAGATTGACGAAATTGAGGTCCCGCCCGCGCTCGCGCGCCCAGCGCCGCCATTCGATCAGCACCGCAAGCCCGGCGCTGTCGGCACCGGGCACGCCAGCGCAGTCTACGGTGATCACAGAGCTGCCATCGCGGAGGAAACAGGCGATCCCGGCCTCGCAGACGCGGCGCGCCGTCGGAAAGGTCAGCGGCGATGCGACCGTGACCCGGCCCGGTGAGGCGATGCCGACCTGCGGCTGCTCCGGCCTCACTTGCCCGGGACCATGATGCCCGAGGGACGTGCCCCGGACTGCAGCCGCGCGATGACCGCCTCCAGACCGTTCTGGTCGATCTGCGCCGCAAAATCGTCGCGGAAACTCTTCACGTAACTGATGCCTTCGATCTTCACGTCCCAGGCCCGCCAGCCCTCGGGAGTCCGGCGCAGCACGTACAGCACCGGCACCGTCGTGCCGTCGTCGCGGTTGATGGTCGTGCTGACGGTGGCCAGATCCGAGCCGGGATCGATCCGGCCCTGCTGCACCTTCAGGCGGTTGGCCGTGAAGTCGACCAGCGCGTTGCCGTAGTTCTGCAGCATCGAGTTCTGGAAGGCCTCGATGAAGCGCGTGCGCTGGTCCTCCGTGGCCGTGCGCCAGTAGCGTCCGAGCACCAGTTGCGCGGCATAGCGCATGTCGAAGTAAGGCAGCAGGTACTTGTCCGCCAGCGCCCGCACCATCTTCGGATTGTTGACGTACGCGGCGCGGTTGGCATCCAGCTCCTTGAGGATACCGGAGGCGACATCCTGAACGAGCTGCGTCGGATCCTGCGAATTGATGCTCACCCCCGAGGCGGCCACGGGCGCCGGTGCGGCGGCGGCGACGGTGCCGGCGAGATCCGGCAGCAGCGCGACGCCGAGCGCGACCAGGGTGATTCTCAGGCGGTGGTTCGGGGTCACTTTGCGTTCTCCTTGCCCGGCGCTGACGAGCCGGCATCCGCAGGCTTGCTGGCCTGGCTGCTGAAGAACTTGTTGATGAGGTTCTCCAGCACCAGCGCTGACTGCGTCAAGGTGATTTGACCGCCCTCCTTGAGGAAGGTTTCCGAACCCCCGGCGCCGATGCCCACGTACTTGCCGCCGAGCAGTCCCTGGGTCTGGATGCTGGCGTCGCTGTCATCCGGAATCTGATTGTAGCGGTTCTCGATCCGCATGGTGACCTGCGCCTTGTAGGTGGTCCAGTCGATGCGGATGCTCTCCACTTCGCCCAGGGTCACGCCGGCCATCGTGACCGGCGAGCCCACCTTCAGGTCTCCGACATTGTCGAATGACGCCTTGATGTGGTAACCGGACTTCGTCTGGCTCAATTTCAGGCCGCTGGAGGGCAGCTGCGTGGTCAGGAACAGCAGCGAGACGAAGCCCAGGACGACGAACAGCCCGGTACCGATTTCAATACTGCGATTGGAGCGCATGTGAATCCTTTGAACCTCAGGCTGCGGGCGGCTTTCTCAGATGAACGCCGCGGTCAGCATGTAATCCAGCAACAGTGTCAGAACCGAGGACGCCACGACGGTGCGCGTCGTCGCCAGGCCCACCCCTTCGGCCGTCGGCTCGGCATGGTAGCCCTCGTAGACGGCGATGAGGCTGCAGACGAAGCCGAACACGACGCTCTTGACGATGCCCTCTTTCACGTCCTTGAAGTCGACGGAGCTTTGCATCTGCGACCAGAACGAGCCGTTGTCGACCCCCATCATGCGCACGCCCACCGCGTGCGCCCCGAAGAGGCCGACCACGTCGTACACCGCGGTGAGCAGCGGCATGGCGATCAGCCCGCCGAGGAAGCGCGGGGCCGCCACGTAACGCAGCGGGTCAACCGCCATCATCTGCATCGCCGTCAACTGGTCGGTGGCGCGCATCAGGCCGATTTCCGAGGTCAGCGCGGTGCCCGCCCTTCCGGCGAACAGCAGCGCCGTGAGCACCGGCCCGAGCTCCTTGAGCAGCGCGAGCGCCGCCGCGAAGCCCAGCGCGTCCTCGGAGCCGAAGCGCTGCAAGAGCGTGAAACCGAGCAGTGCCAGCACCATGCCGGTGAACAGCCCCGACAGCATGATGATCACGAGCGAACGCCCGCCGGCATTGTAGATCTGATTGACCACGAGGCCCGGCCGGGCCAGCACCCGCCCGCACTGCGCGAGCATGTGCATCAGGAAGATCGTGACCCGCCCGATGCGGGTCAGGGAGCGCAGCACGAAGCCGTCGTTCACCACGGCCGTGGTCATGCCACGACCCCGGACGCCGCGCGCGGCAGGAACTGGCTGGCGAGGTCCGGCGCAGGATAGTGAAACGGCGCCGGGCCATCCGGGGCGCCGCTCATGAACTGGCGCACGATCGGCAGGTCGCTCGCGGCCAGTTCCTGCGGCGAGCCTGCGGCCACGATGGTGCCGGCGGCCATGAGGTAACTGCGCTGGGCGATGCTCGCGAGCTCATGCACGTCGTGGGACACGATGATGCTGGTGATGCCGAGGGCCTGGTTCATCTCCTGTATCAGCCGCAGGATCACGCCCAGGGCGATCGGATCGAGCCCGACGAAGGGTTCATCGTAGATGAGCAGCTCCGGGTCCATCACCACGGCCCGTGCGAGGGCCACCCGGCGCGCCATGCCGCCGGAGAGCTCCTCGGGCATCAGCTGCGCGGCGCCGCGCAGCCCGACGGCATTCAGCTTCGTCAGCACGAGATTCCTGATCAGCGCTTCGGGCAGGTCCGTGTGCTCGCGCAGCGGGAAGGCGACGTTTTCGAACACATCCATGTCCGTGAGCAGCGCGCTGTTCTGGAACAGCATGCCCATGCGCCTGCGCATCGCGAAGGTCTGGCGGGAGTTGAGTGTGGCCAGATTCTCGCCGAACACATGCACCTGGCCGGCCTGCGCATGGATCTGCGCCGTGATCAGTCGCAGCAGGGTGGTCTTGCCGGTGCCGCTCGGGCCCATCACGGCCGTGATCTGGCCCTTGATGGCCTGCAGGGACAGGCCGGAGAAGATCGCCCGGCCACCCACGGAGTAATGGGCGTCGCGGACATCCACGACGACCTCGCCTGTGCTGCTCGCTGTCACGGGGATGGCGATAGCCTCAGGCGGCCTGGTTTTCCAGATCCGCCGTGTAGCGACCGACGCTGGCGAGTCCGTTCAGGCGCGCCCGCTTCAGGTACTCCTTCTGCCCGATCAGGTAGCCGGCGGCCGTGCCTCCCCAGCCCTTGAGCGCGGCGTCCTGCAATGCGCGGCCATAACTGAAGGTCAGGTTCCAGGGCAGTCCGCCGATCTGGTTCATCAGCGACAGGTGCAGCGTCGCCTCCTGCGATGACTGGCCGCCGGAGAGGAAGGCGATGCCGGGAACGGCGCCGGGCACATGGCGCTTCAGGCACCGCACGGTCGCGCGGGCGACCTGCTCGGGAGGGGCGCGATTCGCCGCCTTCTTGCCGGAGATCACCATGTTCGGCTTCAGCACCATGCCTTCGAGGTAGACGCGGTGCCGCTGCAGCTGATCGAACACCACGTGCAGGGTCTGGTCCGTGACCGCCTCGCAGCGCTCGATGGAATGATCCCCGTCCATCAGGACTTCCGGCTCGACGATCGGAACGATCTGCTGCTCCTGGCACAGCGCCGCATAGCGGGCCAGCGCCTGGGCATTGGCCTCGATCGCATACGCGGTCGGTATGTCCCGGCCGATGTCGATGACGGCGCGCCACTTCGCGAAGCGGGCGCCGAGGCGGTAGTACTCCTGCAGCCGCTCGCGCAGGCCGTCGAGGCCCTCGGTGATGGTCTCGCCGGGGAAGCCGGCGAAGGGCTTGGCGCCCAGGTCGACCTTGATGCCCGGCAACACGCCAATGCTCGCGAGGTGGTCGGCGAAGTTCACGCCGGAGGAGGTCTTCTGGCGGATCGTCTCGTCGTAGAGGATGACGCCGCTCACCCACTCCTGGGCCCCGGGAGCCGTCAGCAGCATGTCGCGATAGGTGCGGCGATGCTCCTCCGTGGACTCGAGCCGGATGCTGTCGAAGCGCTTCTTGATGGTGCTCGAGCTTTCATCCGCGGCCAGCAGACCCTTGCCCTTCGCCACCATGCCACGGGCAACTTTTTCCAGATCGCTGAGATTCATCGTCGCGTACCCCCTTAGGTACTGAAACAGGCAGCCTGATTCGGGCCGGAAGAATACCAAATCGGCATGGCGCGGCGCCGCAGCGCCAGGCGGCGCTTGGATTGGAGCCTAAAGAGTACTAAAATGGTCCTAGTTACCCGGCACCCCTCTTCAGAGTCCGGCAACCATGTTACGCATCAGCAAGTTAACCGATTACGCGACGGTGGTCCTGGCCGCACTGGCCGAGAGCCCCGAGCGCCTGCGCACCGCGACGGCCCTGGCCGAGCGCACCCACATTGCCGCGCCCACCGTCAGCAAGCTGCTGAAGCAACTGCATCGGGCGGGCCTGCTCACCTCGACACGCGGACTGCGCGGCGGATACCAGCTGGCGCTGCCGCCGGCCCGGATCACGGTCGCCGCCATCCTCGACGCCCTGGAGGGCCCGGTTGCCCTCACCGGCTGTTCGAGCGGCCATGCCCAGTGCGGCATCGAACACCATTGCCGCGTCGCCCCGGTGTGGCAGCGGCTGAATATCGCCCTGCGCCGCGCATTGAGCGAGGTCACGCTGGCGGAGCTTGCCGGCGTGGACCCGGTCCAGCCCCGGTTGCCGATGCTCGAACGCGAAATCAAGTTCGCCGCGCGCCATGACTGAAACCTCCACCGATCTGGAACAGCTGGTCGCTCGCCAGTACCGGCACGGGTTCATCACGGACATCGAGTCCGAGACCGTTCCCCCGGGCCTCGACGAGGGCGTCGTGAGGCTGATCTCGCGCAAGAAGGGCGAGCCGGACTTCCTGCTGCAATGGCGGCTGAAGGCGCTGCGCCACTGGCTGACGCTGCGCGAGCCGCATTGGGCGAAAGCCAGCTACCCGGCCATCGACTACCAGGCGATCTCCTATTACTCGGCGCCGAAGTCCGGGAAGGACGGACCGAAGAGCCTGGAAGAGGTCGACCCGAAGCTGCTCGAGACCTACGCCAAGCTGGGTGTGCCGCTGCATGAGCGCGCACGGCTGGCCGGTGTGGCGGTCGACGCGGTGTTCGACAGCGTGTCCGTCGCCACGACCTTCAAGGAGCGGCTGTCGGCCGCGGGGGTCATTTTCTGCTCATTCTCCGAAGCGGTGCGCACGCATCCGGCGTTGATCGAGCAGTACCTGGGCAGCGTGGTACCACTCACGGACAACTTCTACGCCGCGCTGAACTCTGCCGTGTTCAGCGACGGCTCCTTCGTGTACGTGCCCAAGGGCGTGCGCTGCCCCATGGAGCTGTCCACCTATTTCCGCATCAACGCGGCGAACACCGGGCAGTTCGAGCGCACCCTGATCATCGCGGATGCCGACTCGCACGTGAGCTATCTTGAAGGTTGCACTGCGCCAATGCGCGACGAGAACCAGCTGCACGCCGCGGTCGTTGAACTGGTGGCCCTGGACAACGCCTACATCAAGTACTCGACGGTGCAGAACTGGTACCCGGGTGATGAGCGCGGCGTCGGCGGCATCTACAACTTCGTGACCAAGCGCGGCGAGTGCCGCGGCCGGAATTCGCATATTTCCTGGACGCAGGTCGAAACGGGCTCCGCCATCACCTGGAAGTACCCGAGCTGCGTGCTGCGCGGCGACGGCTCCATCGGCGAGTTCTACTCGGTCGCGACCGTCAACAACTACCAGCAGGCCGATACCGGCACCAAGATGATCCACATCGGCAGGGATACCCGCAGCACGATCGTATCGAAGGGGATTTCCGCCGGTCATGGCCAGAATTCCTACCGGGGACTGGTGAAGATCCTGCCAAGCGCCCACGGCGCCCGCAATTTCACCCAGTGCGACTCGCTGCTGATGGGCGGCAGCTGCGGCGCGCACACCTTTCCCTACGTGGAGGTCCGGAATCCGACCGCCACGGTGGAGCACGAGGCGAGCACCTCGAAGATCAGCGAGGAGCAGTTGTTCTACTGCCAGCAGCGCGGCGTGGGCACCGAGGATGCGGTGAACATGATCGTCAGCGGCTTCTGCAAGTCCGTCTTCAAGGAGCTGCCGATGGAATTCGCGGTCGAGGCCCAGAACCTGCTCGCCGTCAGCCTCGAAGGCGCCGTCGGTTAACACATCATGCTAATAGTCAAAGATCTGCACGTCAGCGTGGGCGGCACCGCCGTCCTGAAGGGCCTGAACCTCACCGTCCCGACCGGCGAGGTGCATGCCATCATGGGTCCGAACGGCTCGGGCAAGAGCACCCTCTCCTACGTGCTCGCCGGCCGCCCCGGATACTCGGTCACCGCCGGCGGCGTCACCTACGACGGACGGGATCTGCTGTCGCTGGCGCCCGAGGAGCGCGCCCACAACGGCGTCTTCCTGGGGTTTCAGTACCCGGTCGAGATTCCGGGCGTCAACAACGTCTATCTGCTCAAGGCCGCCTTGAATGCGGCGCGCCGGCATCGCGGCCTGCCCGAAGTGGATGCCTTCGACTTCCTCGGGCTGGTGCGCGAGAAGATGCGGCTCATGCAGATGCCCGAGTCGTTCCTGTCGCGCGGCGTCAACGAAGGCTTCTCGGGTGGTGAGAAGAAGCGCAACGAGATCCTGCAGATGCTGGTCCTCGAACCGCGCCTGGCGATACTCGATGAGACCGATTCGGGCCTCGACATCGATGCCCTGAAGGTCGTCGCCACCGGCGTCAACAGCCTGCGGGGCGCGGAGCGCTCCTTCATCCTGGTCACGCACTACCAGCGCCTGCTCGATCACATCGTTCCGGACCGCGTCCACGTGCTGGCCGGCGGCCGCATCGTGCGCAGCGGCGATCACACCCTGGCCCATGAGCTCGAACGCCGCGGCTATGACTGGGTGATCGGCGAGGCGGCCTGAAGGCCGCATGGGACCCCACATGAGCAGTCCTCTTCTGGCCCGCATCGCCGCCGAACACGCCGCGGCCTTCGCCGCCGAATCCACCTCGGACACGCTCGCGCACCGGCTCCAGGCGTTGCAGGGGCTGCTGGCGCGCGGCCTGCCCACGACGCGGGACGAGAACTGGCGCTACGCGAATCTGCGGGCCCTGGAGCAGGCGAGCTTCGCGCCCGGCAACGACTCGGCCACCGTCCGGGCCGCCGACCTGCCCGCGCCGATCGAGGGCTTTGCGCGCCTGGTCTTCGTCGACGGCCGGTTCGCGCCGCAGCTGTCGGTGGCCCCGGGCGCCGTCGGCACGGCGACCTTCGAGCGCCTGCACGGCGGGCTGCCCACGAACGAGGCGCCCTTCGCCCTGCTGAATGAGGCCTTCGCCACCGATGGCGCCGACATCCGCGTCGCCGCCGGCGCAGCGTGCGCCGATATCGAAGTGGTGTTCTGCGGCGCCTCGCCCGCGGCGTCATATCCGCGCCTGAACGTGCGGCTGGCGCCCGATGCCCGCCTGCGACTGATAGAGCGTCACGTGGGTTCGGCGGCACCGGCCGGACTCATCGATTCCGTCGCACGCATCGACCTTGGCACGGGCGCCTCCTGCAGCCACTACCGCCTGCAGGAGACCGGCGCAGCCGCCGTCTGGACCGATACGGTGCGCGCCAGAGTGGGCAGCGATGCCCGTTACCACCTGCACCTGTTGCACGTGGGCGCACTGGCCGCGCGCTCGAGCATCGACGTCGAACTCGCCGGCACCGCCGCGCAGACCCTGATCGACACGGTGTCACTGGCGGACGGCCGGCAGGTGCATGACACCCTGATCGTCGTGGATCACCAGGCCGCGCGCACCAGGACGCAGGAGAACTTCCGCGGCATCGCCGGGGGCGGCGCCCGCATCGGCTTCAATGGCCTGATCATCGTGCGCGATGCGGCGCCGCAGTCCGATTCGGCCCAGTCGCTGAAGGGCCTGATCACCGGCGCCGGGGCGGAGATCGACCTGCGGCCGCAGCTTGAGATCCACACCGACGAGGTGCGCTGCAGCCACGGCGCGACCACCGGCAAACTGGACGACAACATGCTGTTCTACCTGCTCAGCCGCGGCATCGATGCGGATATCGCGCAGCGCCTCCTGAAGTGGGCCTTCATCACCGACGTGGTGGCGAGGATCGACGTGCCGGCGCTGCGCGCCCACGTGCAGCGCAGCCTCGCGAGCCACACCCCGGACGCCGGGAGCCTCGAGGGGCTGCTGTCATGAGCGCCACGCCGCTGCGGGCCGCCACCGGCGGCTACGATGTCGAGCGGGTGCGCCGCGACTTTCCGATCCTCGCCCGGACGGTCCACGGCAAGCCGCTGACCTACCTCGACAGCGCCGCTTCCGCGCAGCGCCCGCTCGCCGTCATCCGCGCCGTCGACGACTACGAGACCCGCTCACACGCCAACGTGCACCGCGGCGTGCATGCGCTCAGCCAGGAGGCCACCGCCGCCTTCGAGGGCGCGCGTGAGCGCGTGCGCCGCTTCATCAACGCCCGGTCCAGCCGCGAAATCATCTTCACCCGCGGCACCACCGAGGCCATCAACCTCGTGGCGCACTCCTTCGGCCGCGCGCGCTTCGGTCCCGGCGATGAGATCCTCATCACGGCCCTGGAGCACCACGCCAACATCGTCCCCTGGCAGATGGTGCGCGATGCCACCGGTTGTTCCCTCGTCGTCGCCCCGATCGATGCATCCGGCGAGCTGCTCCTGCCCGAGTTCCTCCGACTGCTCTCGCCGCGGACCCGGCTGGTCGCCGTCGCCCAGGTCTCCAATGCACTCGGAACCGTGCTGCCGGTCGGGCCGATCATCGCCGCCGCTCACGCGCGCGGTGTCCCGGTGCTCGTGGATGGAGCCCAGGCCGTCGCCCACGCGCGAGTGGATGTCCAGGCGCTGGGTGCCGACTTCTACGCCTTCTCGGGCCACAAGCTCTACGGCCCGACGGGCATCGGGGTACTGTTCGGCCGCGAGGAACTGCTCGCCGACATGCCGCCGTGGCAGGGCGGCGGCGACATGATCCTGAACGTGACCTTCGAGCGCACGACCTACAACGAGCTGCCCTACAAGTTCGAGGCGGGCACGCCGAACATCTCCGGCGCGGTGGGTCTCGGGGCCGCCGTCGACTATGTGGAATCCCTCGGCATCGAGGCCATCGCGGCCCACGAACACGCGCTGCTGGAAGCCGCCACCGCCGCCCTCGCGGCCATTCCGGGCCTCACCCTCATCGGCACGGCCCGCGAGAAGGCGGCCGTGATCTCCTTCGTCATGCAGGGCATCCATCCTCATGATCTCGGAACCATCCTGGACGCCGAGGGCGTGGCGGTGCGCACCGGCCACCACTGCGCCCAGCCGGTGATGGACTTCTTCGGCATTCCGGCGACGGCCCGGGCGTCCTTCGCCTGCTACAACACCCTGGCCGAGGTCCAGCAGCTTGCCGCCGCGTTGCGCCGCGCGCAGGAGGTTTTCGCGTAATGGAGCTGAAGGACCTGTACCGCGACGTGATCCTGGATCACAACCGCCACCCGCGTAACTTCGGGCGGCTGGACCCGGCGGATGCCGCGGCCGATGGCCACAATCCCCTGTGCGGGGACCGGCTGCACCTCTCCTTGCGGCTGTCGGGCGACACCATCACGGACATCCGCTTCGAGGGCAAGGGCTGCGCGATCTCCACCGCCTCGGCATCTCTGATGAGCGAAGCGGTGAAGGGTCGCGGCCGCGCGGCCGTGCAGGCCCTGTTCGAGCAGGTCCACGCGCTGCTCACCCAGCCGGACGCGCCGGTCGGGTCGCTGGGCAAGCTCGCCGCGCTCTCCGGCGTGCGCGAGTTCCCCTCGCGCGTGAAATGCGCGAGCCTGTGCTGGCACACGCTCAATGCGGCCCTCGCGCAGGGTGGCACGATTTCGACCGAGGGCGGCAACGAGGCCTCCGCGGAAGGCGCCCGATGAGGTCGCACGAAAATGAACCGGTGGTCATCTACCGCGAGGTCAAGGCGGTGGTGGTGCCCGCCGGACAGGAAGTGACGCTGAAGCCGGGTCAGGCCGGGTACATCACCCAGGCGCTCGGTGGCAGCTTCACGCTCTATATCGACGGCAACCTCTATCGGCTGGCCGGAGCCGACGCCGATGCCATCGGCAAGGAGGCCGTGAAGATCCCGGAGCTGCCGGCGAACGCCACCGAAAACGACGTGCTGGATGCCGTCTGGGCACAATTGCGCACCTGCTTCGATCCGGAGATCCCCATCAACATCGTCGAGCTCGGCCTGGTCTATGATTGCGCGGTGGCACCGCGGGAGGACGGCACCCGCACCGTCAACGTCAAGATGACCCTCACGGCCCCGGGGTGCGGCATGGGCGATATCCTGGTCGATGATGCCACGGACAAGATCAGACTGATCCCCACGGTCAGCGAGGCCAAGGTCGAACTGGTATTCGATCCACCCTGGAACCAGTCCATGATGACCGAGGCGGCCCGGTTGCAGACCGGGATGTTCTGAACATGGCCGAGGAATGGGTCGATGCGGGACCGGCGGCCGCCGTGCGCGAGGATCGCGCCTACAGCGCCGAGGTGCGCGGCTACGCGGTGGTCATCGCGCGCTGCGGCAATGAGTTCTACGCGATGGAGGATCGCTGCACCCACGATGGAGAGTCCTTCGCGGCCGCCGATGTCGAGGAGTGCGAGATCATCTGCCCGCGGCACTTCGCCCGTTTCTGCCTCAAGACCGGCGCGGCGCTGACTCCGCCGGCCTACGAGCCCGCCCGGACCTTCAAGGTCCGCATCGACGACGGCCGGATCCTGGTCGCCGTGCCGTGAACCTCCCGCGCCTCGCGCTGGGTGTGCTGCTCGCACTGCCGGGCATTCCCCCCGCGCAGGCCCGAGGACAGGACGAAAGCGTTTCCGGTGATTTCTGGATCGAGCCCGCGACCCTGCGCTCGCTCGGATTCGAGTGGCGCGTCGCCGGGGATGACAACCGCAATGCCACGGTCCGGGTGAGCTACCGGAAACGGGGTGAACAGAGGTGGCACGAGGGACTGCCGCTGCTGCGGCTGCAGCGCGAATCGGTGACCGGCGGCGTGCCACGTGACGGGGACGGTCAGCACTTCAACCGCTACGTCGCGCCGAACATGTTCGCCGGCAGCCTCCTGAATCTCGAGCCCGACACGCAGTACGATGTGCGGCTGGTGCTCTCCGACCCGGACGGCGTGCGCGGCCCGAAGGTACGGACCGCCATCGCCCGCACCCGGCGCGAACCCCAACCGGCGGCCGGCGGTCACGTCTACCACGTCTATCCTTTCGACTACAAAGGAGTCCGCCAGCAGCCCGCCTTCACGGGCCTGCTGGCCGCCTACTACCTGGGATCGGACCAGTCCGATCACTCGCGCGAGATGCCCGCGCGCGTGCAGCCCGGGGATACCATCCTGGTGCACGCCGGCCTCTACCAGGACAACCGCTTCGTCTACAGCGGCTTCGATCGCAGCATCGCCGCCTATGGGACGCCCTTCGACGGCACCTATTACCTGACCCAGAGCGGGACGGCCGACAAGCCCATCGTCATCAGGGCCGCCGGTGACGGCGAGGTGATTTTCGATGGCGACGGCTGCGACAACCTGTTCAATCTCATGGGCGGCAACTACAACTACTTCGACGGCATCAACGTCCGCAATACCAATGTCGCCTTCAAGCTCGGCATCAAGAACATCGCCGGCTCCAGCGGCTTCACGCTCAAGCACAGCCGGATCTACGACGTGGGACGGGTCATCGAGGCCGGCTGGTCGGGGTCGAAGGACTTCTACATCGCCGACAATGTCTTCATCGGGCGTCATGATCCGTTGAAGCTGCAGAGCTGGTTCACCCCCGAGGTGTGGGCGAAGTTCCCGGGCTATCCGGCGCTGATCCGTTCCGAATACGCGGTCAAGGTCTACGGCCAGGGGCATGTCGTCGAATACAACTACGTCGCCAACTGGCACGACGGAATCGACGTCGACACCTACGGCGACCCGGACGGTACGCCGCACGAGCGGCGCGACCGCGTACCGGTGGCCATCGACATCAACAACAACGACATCTACAACGCCGACGACAACTGCATCGAAGCCGATGGCGGGGCCCACAACATCCGGGTGTTCCAGAACCGCTGCTTCAATTCCACCGGAGGCGCCTTGAGCGCCCAGCCGATCTTCGGCGGCCCGCTGTACTTCTACCGGAACCTGGTCTACGGGCAGACCACCGGCGGGTACCTGAAGCTCGTCGATACGCCCGCCGGCGTGCTCGTCTACCAGAACACCTTCATCGGCCAGGCCCGCTACTGTGGGCCTGCTTCGAACGTCCATTTTCGCAACAACCTGATCCTCGCGGATGGGTGGACCTCCACCCTCTTCTGCCTGAAGACCTTCACCCGCTATTCGGATTCGGACTACAACGGTTTCTACGCCAACGCCGGCGCCGAGAACTCCTTCGACTGGGAATCGCCGGCGGCAGGGCTGCTCACCGACTACCAGGGCAAGCTCGAGGTTCACCGCTTCAGGACCCTCGCCGAATACCGCGCCGGCACGGGTAACGAAGCCCACAGCGTCACGGTCGACTCCGGGATCTTCATGAGCGTGCCTTTGCCCGACCGGTCCGATCCCCAGCGGCTCTACAATCCCGAAGACCTCGACTTCCGGCTGAAGCCCGGATCGGCCGCGATCGACGCGGGGGTCGAGTTGCCGTCCATCACCGACGGTTTCACCGGGAGGGCCCCGGATCTCGGGGCCTACGAACTCGGGCGACCGCTACCCCATTACGGACCGCGATCGGCACCCGTCGGGGCCCCCGGACCCGAGGCGCCGCGCTCGCTGAGAGGACCGCCGGGCTCCTGAGGCTCGACCGTGATCGTCGCGGCCATCTGCGGGTGGATGGAGCAGAAGACGTGGTAGGTCCCGGGCTCGTCGAACGTGAACGAAAAGGCCTCTCCGGTATCGAGCGCCGCGGAGCGGAACAGGCCGCGGTCGCTGACGACGGTATGCGGCTCATCGTCCCGATTCACCCAGGTGACGGTCGAGCCGGCCTTCACCGTCATCGCCATGGGCACGAACATGAAGTTCCGGATCAGGATCTGAAGAGCCCAACCGGCCATCGCCCATGATGTCATGGCCTACGCTCCGGCGAGGGTCACATCGCTCAATGCCAGCGAGCGCGGATGCCGGACGACGGCAACACTGGTGAAACCCAGCATCCCCGGCAGCTGCTCCGCCGGCACCTTCAGTGGTCCGGGCCCCGGCGCCGTGCCGGCGACCGGCTGCGGATACGCCGTCGAACGGCACGTGTGGAAGGTCACGTTGCCCTCGACCTTCTGCACGACCTGGTGGATGTGGCCGTTCAGCACCGTGACGGACCCGAAGCGGCGCAGCAGTGGCGAGAGCTGATCGGCGTCCCCGGTGCCCCAGCCCCAGAGTTCATGGACGGTCCACAGCGGCATGTGCGCGAATATCACGATGGGGGTGCTCGAGCTGCGGGCCTTCAGGTCGGATGCGACCCAGGCCAGCTGCTCGGCCCCGAGCATCGCGAGAGTTCCGGCCTTGAAATCGAGCACATTGATGAGCGCGATGAAGTGCACGCCGGCATGGTCGAAGCTGTAGTAGCCGCGGTTCCGCGAAGCCTTGCCGAACCGGGAGAAGTACTCGGACACCGTCGGGTCGGTGGTGTCGTGCTCGCCCGGCGTGGAGTGCAGCTCCGTGACCCGCAGCCGCGACAGCAGCTGCTGTGCGAGATCGAACTCCGCAGGTTTCGACAGGTGCGTGATGTCGCCGGTGTGCAGGATGAGCGCGGGCTGCTCGGGCAGGGCATTCACCAGATCGATCGACCGGGACAGCGTCGCGCTCACATCCGGATTGGCGTCCTTCGCGAAGCCGATATGCGTGTCGCTGACCTGGACGAAGAGCGGCTTGCCTAAGCGGGCAGGATTGGCATTGCCGTCGGCGGCGACGGCCAGGTCAACGGGCGTGAAGACGCCCCCGGACAGGACGAAGAGCGTACCGGCACCGCCATAGGCCATGCATTTGAGTGCGTCGCGGCGGCCCCGCAGGATCGGGTCATCGTTCATGCTGGTCTCCGAAGATGGGATTTCGGAGGTACAGACTTCGGGCCGCAACGTTCTATTCCCTCTCGCGGGCGCCCTGCTCCTGCAGCAGCCGCACCAGGCCCTGAAGCTCGCTCCAGGCGGTGTCCGACACGGCGCAATAACCCACGTTGCCGACCTTCCAGCAGGCCAGGTGATAGCCGTTGCGCGTCGCATTCCCCGGCACCCCACGCGCTCCGACCACCCAGCCGAACACGCTGATGTAGTGCGCGCCATGCTGGTAGACCAGCACCGCGGCGCGCTGCCGGAGGAGGTCATCGACCCGTCCACCCAGGAGGCGGTAGCCCTGCGGCGCGAAATCGGCCACCACAGGCGACAGATCGGTCCGCCCGGCAAACCAGGGCTTGACGGTGTGCTGATCCGTCGACACCACATCGACCAGGTGAGCGGACATCAGCGATCGGGTGTGGTCCGCGACCAGATCCCTCAGCAACGGGTTGGCGAGCAAGGGAGTCAGGATGAGGTAGGCCAGGGCCGCGGCGACGGCGCTGCCCCCGACGCCGCTTACGACCCCGGCCCAGAACGGCCGCGACCGCCGCCCGGCCGGGGCGCGCCGGCTCCGATTCGGATCGGCCGCGCCTGGCTCCCGGTCCAGCGCCGCCATGATCCGTTCACGAAGCTCACCGGGAATGCTTTCGGCCGCACCTTCCCCGCGCAGCAGGCCGCGCGCCTGCGCGAAATCCGCGAGCTGCTGCCGGCACTCTCGGCAGGACTGCACATGCCGTTCGATGTCGGCCGCGGCCAGCGCATCGACCTCGCCGTCGAAGTACGCCTGAAGACGCAGGGTCTCAGGGCATTGCATCGGTTTCTCCCGCGGTTTGCCGCAGCCACTGCGCCCGCAAGGCCGCGCGGGCCCGCGCCAGTCGGGACATCACGGTGCCGATGGGCACCCCGGTCACCGTGGCGATCTCGCGGTAACCCATGTCCTCGATTTCCCTCAAGACCAGCACCTCGCGCTGCTCCTCGGGAAGCGCGGCCATCAGCCTCGCGAGCGAGCGCCGCGCGTCGCGACGCATCGCCGCCGCTTCCGGATCGGATGTTTCGATGGTCACGGGGCTGCCGTGTTCCCGATCCTCCTCGGGCAGCGACACGAGATTGCGGCGCTGCTGCTGCTTCGCCGCCGTGAGGTGGCAGTTGCGAACGATGCTCAGCAGCCAGGCCCTGCCGTCGGTTCCCCGCAGTCCGTCGAAGCCCCGGAAGGCCCGCAGCGTCGCCTCCTGGACCACGTCCTGGGCATCCGCGGCGGAACGGGCCAGCCATCGGGCATACCGATACGCCGCGTCGAGGTGCGGTAGCACCTGCGCCTCGAACCGGTCACGCCTGTCATCCATCGATCCTGGACTCCGCCCAGCGCCCGTTTATTCCCTTTACGGCAACGATCTACAGAGATTCCGCAGACTAGTCCGCGCACTCCCAGCGCGGCTCTTTCCCACTCGATAAGCGTGTCCCACAGATCTGCGCGTCAAACGGGTCAAATATAACGGGGCCGGGCTCTTGATGGCTGTTCTGGGCAACCTCAAGCTTCGACGTGATCTGAACGCTCTCCGTCCCCCAGGTCTGGATCGCAGCGATAGCCTCACTCGCTGGCAAATTCCTGATCTTGATTCTCGTAACATTCTCGTAAGCGGGAAAGAACGCTTCAGGTGCGGCGCAGACCGAAATCGGATGATCGAGCAACAGGTAGAGGTAGGACTCTGACGCCATTACAATTGCGATCAGCCTGCCTTGCAGAGTTTGCTTCGCCGGCCACGCGGCCAGGCAGTTTTCGGGCCGCGGTGACTGCGCTAGTCGAGCTGCAGATTCTTCAAGTGGCTGCGTCGGCGGCGCCCAATCCATTGGCCGGTATGGCGGCGGCTCTATTGCACTTACATGATTCGGACAAATCAGCCAAAGCGCTGGCAGATATAGCAACGTTCTGAAAGCTCTAAGCATGCTTTGCCTCAGCAAATTTGACCACCAGTCACACGAACCATCCGATTGGCACATTGAAAGCGTTTGCGTTCGAGTTGGAGGGTAAGAACGGTGCTTCAAAGCTTATGGCGCCGGCCGATTTTGATGGGCATCTCCGGCGGTTCGATTCGGAACGTATGGCACATACGTGTCTATCTGAGAATTGCCGAGCACGGCTCCCGGACTATACCCCTCCGCCTGCTGCTGAAGAGCCTGAACTTGTGCCGTATCCGACGGGCTCAGTTGGCTCACGGGTAGTCGCAACGTGCCAGCCAGGAACGGCGATAGTATCGCCGCAAAGTAGTTCGGTTGTTGAACAGCGCTCGTCCCCGACCCGATATTCAATGCCCAAGTGCGACTCCCACCCCAAGCAGTCGCAAAATTCCCGTAGTCGTCGCCACAAATCACCACATCGGCGCCGCCTGTGGCCCAGGTTGCATTCGCAGGGCAGGACTGCGGCGGCGTTGTCTGCGGCCCGGCGATGCTTTCCAAGCCGGGGCCACGGTGCGATGATCGCGACGCCCACGCCGCCACTATGAGGATTTCCGGCCATGCGAAATTCCGCCCTGCTGCTGGCGCTCGGACTCGCCGGCTGTGCGCTCGCCACGGCATCCACCGCTCCCGTGCCCAAGGCACCGGCCCAGGGCAGCGCGCCGCCGCCCGACTGGCCCCGGAAGAGTATCTCCCTGAATCGCGCGGATGCGCTCGCCGATCTGCAGCGTACGAATCCCCGCCACTATCGGATCGCGCAACAGATCCTCGCGGCGGCGCAGGAGATCTGCAAGGCGGGCAAGCCGGCGCTGCTGTCGATGAAATTCGAAGCACAGGACATCGCCTGCGTGCAGGCTTTCTGGCTCACCAGCAACCCGCCGAAGCACGCGCTGCACTTCAGGATCGACGACACGACCTACTCGGCGCTGGTCACCGTTCGGGATCTCGTGCCGAAGTCGGAGCCGATTCGCTAGTTCCCGCTCAGTCCCGCCGCCGGGTCACCACGAAGGCCTCGTCGTTGAACCACAGGCCGCCGTGCTTCTGCAGCACCTTCTGGGTGGCCGCGAGATAGGCGCCATTGGTCACCACCGCATCGAGGCGCTCGTCCTCGATCTGGTTGACGTAGATCGCGGCATTCCAGGCGGCGAACAGCGTCGAGGTGCCGATCCGGTCGCCGATCTCCGACGGCAGGGTATGCATGTCGTAGCGGAACACGGCCTTGTCGTCCGGTAGCGCGCTGAAATTGTAGTCGCGGGCGTCCCGGCCGAGCTCACGGCGCAGGGTGCTGACCAGCTCATGCCGGTCGACCTGGAACGGACGCTCATCGGGCCACAGCTGCCGGATGATCTCCAGCCCGGGATCATTGCCGCAGGACTGGATGGCGAGCAGCCGGCCGCCCGGGGCGAGGCTGCGGGCCAGGGGCAGCAGCACCTTCTGCACCTTGAACTGCGCGCTCATGCGCGCGCGCCAGGGCTGTGAGGCCAGCACCAGGTCGTAGTGCTCGTAGATCCGCCCGGGCTTCGGGATCGCGGACTCGAGCAGGAACTTGTGGTCCTCACGATAGATCACGAGCACCGACGGCCGGACGACCATCGGATTGCCGGTCTTCGCGCTGGGCCTGGTCTGCCAGCCGCTGACGAGCGCGGGACCCAGGTCCTCGATCTGCTGCGCGTACTCATGCGCAGTCGATCCGGCCAGACGGACTTCCTGCCAGTTCAGGGCTGCCGCAGCCTGCGCATCCCGCGGCATCAGCCGCGGGGCCTCGGCGTAGTTGAGGTTCGTGACGACGAAGACGGTCGCCGGATGCTCGAACAGCCGGTCGGGGAGCTTCTCCAGGCCCAGCCGGACGTCCTCGAGGCTGATCTCCTTGGCAACCACGAACAGCGGAATCGTGGGGAACTGCCGATGGGTCGCCCGCATGACCCGCGTGATGACCGTGCCATCCCCCATGCCGGCGTCGAAGATCCGCACGGCCGGCGGTGTCGGCCGCAGCAACCCCACCTCGTGCGTCGCCCGGCGCGCAATCGCCGACTTCTCGTTGCAGGTGGTGACGAAGGCCAGGTACTTCTGGCGATTGTCGTAGAAGCGGAACGGGGGCGAGGATTCCTCTGCCATGGTGGTGACCTGTGCTAGCGCCATAGGCGGCTCGAGGCGATCTGCGCCCCCTCGACGAGGGAGCGCAGCTTCAGGTACGCGATTTCCGGTTCGACGGGTCCGAAGCCGGCAAAAGTGCCGAAACCGCAGTCCGTACCGGCCATCACGCGTTCGCGGCCGACCACGTGCGCGAACCGCTCGATCCGCTCGGCCACCAGTTGCGGGTGTTCGATGTAGTTGGTCGTCGTGGACAGCAGACCCGGGATCAGGATCTTGTCATTGGGGATCTTGACGTCCCTGAACACGGCCCACTCGTGGGCATGCCGGGGATTCGCGGCCTCGAAGAGCAGGCCCTGCGGCTTCGCCTTCATGACGATGGGCAGCAGGAACTCGAGTGGCACGTCGTGGTGGTGCGGTCCCTCGTAATTGCCCCAGCACACGTGCATCCGCACCTGTTCGGCCGGTACGTTCCGCAGCGCGTGGTTCAGCACTTCGATGTGCCGCGCGGCAAGCTTGCCGAACTGCTCGAGCGAGCGGTCGCGGTACATCGTGTGCCGGCCCATCGCGAGATCCGGCGCATCGATCTGCAGGGTGATGCCCGCGGCGGTGATCGCCTCGTACTCGGTCTGCAGGGCCGCGGCGAGCGCCTCCAGGTACTGATCCTGCGTCGGGTAATAATCGTTCGGCTGGAACAGGGCAATGACCCCGGGCGAGGCCGAATTCAAGAACGTGCCCACGGTCGGAGCCGCTTCACTCGCGGCCTTCAGGTTCGCGATGTCCGTCATCAGCGGCGCGGTATTGCGCACCGTGATCGGCCCGACGCAGCGCGGCCTGCGGTACTTCGCCGTCGATCCGCGATCGGCGAGCTTGCGCAGCAGGCCCGGGAACTCGACCAGATCCTGCCCCGGATCCCGGGGCGTATCCCCGGCGAAGCCCGAAAAGCGATCCGCGATGTAGGTCGCGTAGCTGATCTTGCTCATCTCGCCGTCGCTCACCACGTCGATGCCGACCTCGGCCTGGCGCCGTACGACCTCGGCCACGGCCTGGGTGATGACGGCATCGTCGGCAGCCCGGTCTCGCGCCTCGTCGCGCTCGCGGCCGAAGACCACGTCGGTGACGGCCTGGGTGCGCGGCAGGCTTCCGACATGCGTGGTCAGTATCCGATCGTTGCCGGCCTTCATACCTGGGATCGCCCCGCCTATCGGTAGGTATTGTTGCTGTGATGATCGCCGGCCAGCCAGCGCTTGAGCTCACGGTGCGCATCCGCGCGTCGATCCCGGTTGATCTGCTCCACCGCCGGGCTATCGAGCGTGAACTCCAGGATCAGACCGTTCGGATCGGACACGTACACCGACCGGCAGTAGCCGTGCTCGAGCACGTAGGTCTGCGGCGGCTTGATGCCCGCCTTGGCGATCCGCTCCTCGATCCCGGCCTGGGTCGCCTTGTCGACCGAGAGGGCGATGTGGTGAAACGGGCTCTGCGGCATCTTCGGTCCGAACTCCTCCTGGTCCTTCGGATCGGCGAACTGGAAGAACGCGAGCGCTCCGCCGTCACCGATCCCGTAGAAGGTGTGCACATAGGTGCGGACCTTGCCGAAGAGTTCATCCGACTCACACCACGTGGCCACGAGCGGCAGTCCGATGACGTCCTCGTAGAACTGCCGCGTCTTCTCCTGGTCCTTGGTCACGTAGGCCGTGTGATGGAGCCGGGCTGGCAATGTGGCGGTAGCCATGATCGTTCCCTCAGGTTCAGAATTTGATGTTGACGTCGATGCCGTAGCGGCGCGGCAGGGCTCTCCACAGGAATCCACCCGTCGAGAACTCGGCATTGTAGATCTTGTTGGTCAGGTTCTTGGACCAGGCCGTCACCGACCATTTGTCCCCTTCGAGGCCCGCGCGCAGGTCGAGCAGGTTCACCGGATCGCGCGAGGTCACATCGTACGGATCCCACCAGGTGCGGCCGATCATCTGATAATCCAGGCGCACCAGGCCGTTCAGGCCATCGACGAGCGGCTGGCGATACTGGGCTCCGAGATTGATGGTGTCCTTGGTCAGCAGGGGCGGCTTGTTGCCGATGACCTTCGGGTCCTCCATTGCGGTGATCTTGCCGTCCGTGTAGCCGAAATTGGCATACAGGTCGAGCCGCTCGGTCGCCTTCGCCGTCAGTTCGAGCTCGGCACCCTTGTAGGTGGCACTGAGATTGCCGAGATTCTGGGTCGAGGACTGGTATTCGTAGAAGAAGAAATAGCCGTTGTGCGATTCGGTGTCGAACAGGCTCAGGTTCGCCCGCAACCGCCGATCGAGGAACTCGCTCTTCGCGCCGACTTCCCAGGTATCGGCGATCTCTGCGTTGAACAGGTCATGAACACCCTTCTGCCCATCCGCGGCCGCGAGGGCCCCCACGCCGGTCTGGTTGAAGCCGCCGCTGCGGAAGCCGCGGCTCCAGCCACCGTACAGCGTCAGGCTGTCGCTGGGCATGTAGCGCAGCGTCGCCTTGGGCTGCGCGGCGTCCCAGGTGTGCTTGCGCACCTCGCCGGTCGTGGCAGTCTCATCGGGCAGGAAATGCTCCGGAGTGTCGGTGGTGTTCGCGCGCGTGTCCGCGTCGTAACGCAGCGCGGCATCGAACTCCCACTGCGGATTGAACTCGTAGGTCGCATCACCGAACACCGCCCAGGCGTTGTTGCTCTGCGAGTCGGCCAGGAAAGTGAGGTTCGTGTTGGTCGCGTACGGATTGTCCGGATTGACGATCGGGGTGTAATACACCGCCGGAATGCCGAAGCCCCGGTCCACCAGGTTGCCGGTGGAGACGAAGCGGTCGGTGTGGACGAAGTACGCCCCGCCGATCCAGGAGAAGCCACCCATCTTCTGTGACGTGAAGCGCAGCTCCTGGCTGTAGGTCTTCACGTCGATGAACTGGCTCTGACTCGCGTCGAACGGCCCGCCGAGGCCCGAGGGCACCCAGCCGTAGTAATAGGTGTCGTAGATCGAACTGTTGATGGGCCGGAAATCGTAAGCGTCGCCCGTGTCGATTTCGCGGGTCTGGTTGTAGTCCGTGGTCGAGGTAAAGGTTCCGTATCCGGGACTGTAATCGAGCTTGAGTGCAACGTCAGTCACGGTACGGTGATCCGAGCCGAGGTTATTGGTCTGGATCGGGCTCGTCACATCGTTCGCGTTCGAGACGACGCTGGTAGGGTCTTCCGGGTCGCTGCGCGGGATGATGTAGTAGTACGCCGTGGTGTTGATCTGGTCGTACATGAAGCGCAGGTCCGCGCTGAACTGATCCGCCGGCCTCCACAGCAGCCGCAGCCTTCCGGAGTAGTCCTCGGACGGATCGGCCTTCTTGTTGAGGTAGACGTTCGGCAGGTACCCCTCGGTGTTGTAGACATTCATCGAGGCCCGGTAGCGCAGCGTCCCGGCATCATCG
>DATJPN010000049.1:0-34339 GCA_035506335.1 Steroidobacteraceae bacterium
TACCAGTTCCGCGTCACCCGCAACAGCGACCTGTTCGTCGACGAGGAGGAAATCGACGACCTGCGCCGCGCCCTGGAGGGCGAGCTCGCCCATCGCCGGTACGGCGCCGCCGTGCGCCTCGAGACGGCGCGCGATTGCCCCCGGGACATGATCAATTTCCTGCTGCAGCAGTTCGCGCTCGCCGACGTGGACCTGTACCGCATGCCCGGGCCGGTGAACCTGAACCGCCTCTCGGCCCTGTATGACCTGGTGCAGCGCCCGGACCTCAAGTACCCGCCGTTCACCCCCGGGCTGCCGCGGCGCCTGGCGAGCACCACCGACCTGTACTCGGTGCTGCGCCAGAAGGACCTGCTGCTGCACCATCCCTTCCAGAGCTTCGCGCCGGTCATGGATTTCGTGCGCGAGGCGGCCCACGACCCGCAGGTGCTCGCGATCAAGCAGACCCTCTACCGGACCGGCAATGATTCCCCGGTGGTGGATGCCCTGGTGGCCGCGGCCCAGGCCGGCAAGGACGTGACCGTCATCGTGGAGCTGCGCGCCCGCTTCGACGAGGAGGCCAACATCGAGCTGTCGAACCGGCTGCAGGAGGCCGGAGCCCACGTCATGTACGGCGTCGTCGGCTTCAAGACCCACGCGAAGCTCACGATGGTCGTGCGGCGCGAGCCCGACGGCATCCGCCGCTACTGTCACCTGGGCACCGGCAACTACCATCCGCGCACCGCCCGCGGCTACACCGACTATGGCCTCTTCACCTGCGACCGCGACATCGGCCAGGACGTCCACGAGATCTTCCTGCAGTTGACGAGCCTCACGCAGACGCCGAAGCTCGGCCGCCTGCTGCAATCACCCTTCACCCTGCACGGCGGCATGATCGAGCGCCTGGAGCGCGAGGCCGAGCACGCCCGCGCCGGCCGCCCGGCGCGCGTGATCTGCAAGATGAATGCGCTGGTGGACCCGCAGGCCATCGAAGCGCTGTACCGGGCCTCGGGAGCCGGCGTGAAGGTCGACCTCATCGTGCGGGGCATCTGCGCGTTGCGGCCCGGGCTGCCGGGGATCTCGGAGAACATCACCGTGCGCTCCGTGATCGGCCGCTTCCTCGAGCACTCGCGGGTGTTCTATTTCGAGAATGGCGGCAAGGCCGAACTGTACTGCGCCAGCGCCGACTGGATGGAGCGCAACTTCTTCCGGCGGGTCGAGGTGGCCTTCCCGGTGAACCGCGAATCGCAGCGCGAACGCATCCTGCGCGACCTGCTGCTGTACCTGGCCGACAACACCCAGGCCTGGATCCTGCGTCCGGACGGCAGCTACGTGCGCACCGAGGCGGGATCGGATCCACCGGTGTGCGCCCAGCGGCAGCTGCTCGAGCACTACGCCGCCGGCGGCGCCTGAAGCTCAGGCGCGCGAGGTACTGAAGACCCGCAAGCGGAAGCCGTGCGGCTTCAGGTGGTCGATTTCCTGCTGCAGGTCGGCGCTGGTCAGCGGATGCTCGCGCAGCCAGCGCGCCGGGAACTTCACCTCGAGGCTGCGCGGCCTGGCGGTAAGCTGGATGTCCGGCAGCGCGGCGGGACTGCGCCCCCGGTGCAGCAACACGGACAGGCGCAGCAGCACGATCAGGTACAGCGCGCTGCGGTCCCAGGGCGGCACCAGCTCCTCGAGCCCCTCGAGGCTGAGCTTGCGGCGGTGACCCCCGATGAGCCGCGCGAGCAGGCGCTGCTCCTCGCGGGAGAATCCCGGCATGTCCGCGTTCTCGGTGAGGTACGCGCCGTGGCGGTGGTAGCCGTTGTGCGACACGTCCAGCCCCATCTCGTGCAGGCGCGAGGCCCATTTCAATCCGAGATCGGCCAGGGGATCGGTGAGCTTCCACGCCTCGCGGGTGGCGCCGAGGAACGCGAGCGCCGTGGCCTCGACCCTCTCGGCCTGCGCGAAGTCCACGTGATAGCGGCGCTGCATCGCGCGCACGGTGCGCTCGCGGGCATCCTCATCGGTGAGTCGCCCGACCATGTCGTACAGCAGGCCCTCGCGCATCGCGCCATCGGCGATGCGCAGCTCCCGGATCTCGAGCACGCTCAAGACCTCCATCAGGATCGCGAGCCCGCCGGGAAAGACCGGCCGTCGGTCCTCGGTGAGGGTAGACAGCTTCAGATCGCGGACGTGGCCGGCGTCGCCGATGTGCCGCAGCACCCGCTCCAGCCCCGCGAGCGAGATGGCCGTGGCGGCCGGATCGAGCTCCCGGACCACGTCGCCGATCGCGCGCACGGTGCCGGAGCTGCCATAGGAGGTCTGCCAGCCGCGGCGCCGGTACGCCGCCTGGATGGGCTCGAGCTCCAGCCGCGCGGCCACGCGCGCGGCATTCAGTCGTTTCGGCGACAGCTTGCCGTCGCTGAAGAAGCGCTCGCTCAGGGACACGCAGCCCATCTGCAGACTCTCCAGCTCGAGCGGCTCGGTGCCCTCGCCGATGATGAGCTCGGTGCTGCCGCCGCCGATGTCGCACACCAGCCGGCGGCCCGGCTCCGACGGCACCGTGTGCGCGACGCCGGAATAGATCAGGCGCGCCTCCTCCATGCCGGAGATGATCTCGATGGGATGTCCGAGCGCCTCGCGGGCGCGTTCGAGGAAGGCCTGCTTGCGTCGCGCCCGCCGCAGGGCGTTGGTGCCGACCACGCGCACGCTGTCGGCGTGCATGTCGCGCAGCCGCTGCCCGAAGCGCTCCAGGCAGGCGAGCGCGCGCGCCGCGACATCCTTGTCGATCCGGCCGTTCTCCTCGACACCGGCGCCCAGGCGCACCATTTCGCGCAGGCGATCCATGATGACGATCTGGCCGTGGATGTAGCGTGCCACGACCATGTGAAAGCTGTTGGACCCGAGGTCCACGGCCGCGAGGATGTCGGGAACGGGATTGGCGGCCATGCGCGCCCGCGGCGGAGAAGGGAAGATTGGGGAGACCGCAGCCTGTGCCAGTTGCGGTCGTGCGGCCATCAGGCCGTGAACGAGGAACCACACCCGCAGGTGGTGGTGGCATTGGGATTGCGGATCACGAACTGCGCGCCATCCAGGCCCTCGCGATAATCGATCTCGGCACCCAGCAGATACTGCACGCTCATGGGGTCGACCAGCAGCCGCACGCCCTGGTTCTCGACGCACAGGTCCCCGTCCTGCAGGGTCTCGTCGAATTCGAATCCGTAGCTCAGGCCCGAACAGCCGCCGCCCTGCACGTAGACGCGCAGCATCAGCTTCGGGTTCTCCTCGGCGCGGATCAGGTCGCCCACCTTGCGCGCCGCCGCGTCGGTGAAGACGAGTGCCGCAGGCAGCGGAGCCTGGTCCTGGCCGGGGGCGGGGGTGGTCTCCTGTGAAGCGCTCATCGATTATGTCCTGCGGGTGCCATCAGGGCGGATATGGGTACCCCGACAGTGTATGCCAAGGGCTGCCGGGGACAAAATCGCTCCTCAGGCGCGGCCCGGCGCCTGGGCCAGGGTGCCGGTGATCTGCGCTCCGGCCGCCGATTCGATCAGGCCGTACTGGACGTTGCCGAGCACGTGCGCGCTCGGGCCGAGGGTCACCTTGCCGGTGGCCTGCACGTCCCCGCGCACCACCCCGTTGATCACCACATGGGTCGCGACGACGCCGCCCTCGACCCGGCCGCTCTCGCTCACGGAGACCGTGGATTCATCCGTGCCGTAGGCACGAACGGCGCCGAACACATGGCCGTCGATGTGCAGGCCGCCGGTGAAATCCACGTCGCCGTGGATCCGGGCCGACCGTCCGATGAGGATGTCGACGTGCGACGGCACCCGGGATTCACGGTTGAACATCGACGCTCCAGGGGAAATCCTGCGTGCCCACGCTATTCTGCCTGCGGCCATCGTGCAGCATCACGTGCACCATCGAGGGATGAAAGCCCTCCGGCAGCGTGACCTGGTAATCCACGGCCTGGTAGTAACGGAAGCTGACCGCGCCCTTCGGCACGGCGCTGACCGCGTCCACGGAGGCGGCCGCACCGTGCAGCTCGCCATTGATCCGCACGGCGACCTCGCCGCTGACGGTGGCGTCGGGCTTGCCGCCCTGCATGAGGGTCAGATGCGCGACGAAGCGGTTGGCCGCATCCCCCGGCGTGATGCGCAGCTGCTGCACCTGCAGGGCCGTGCCGGCGGCAGCCGGCGCGATGACGCCCCGGTATACGGCGAGGTCCTGTCGGTCCCGGTCGATCTGTGCGGTCAGCGCCGCGATCTCCTGGCCGACCGCCTGGGCTTCGCGCGCCGCGCCGGCCTGCAGCGTCTGCAGTTGCGCGACCTGGGCATGCAGGCTCTGGATCTGGCCGAGGAGCGCCGCGACGCGCTGCCGCTGCTCTTCGCGCTCCTGGTTGACGCTGGCGCGGTCGAAGCCGGCGCTGTAGCGGCCGAATTCGAACACCACGTACAGCGCGAACAGGCCGATCAGCAAGCCCGCGGTCCGCAGCAGCAGCGTGCGCACGGGCGTGTGGCGCCGGATGACGAACCTGCCGATGGGATCGGCCACGGATCAGTTTCCCGCGCTTTCCCGCTGCGCGGTGGCTTCATCCCACCAGGACGGGAGCGGCGGCGCGCCCTGCGCGAACGCCAGCGCCGCGAGCTCCGTCAGCATCTGCACGTAGACCGGACGCTTGAAGAAGATCACCTCACGCACCGGCTCCCACCAGGGCGACCAGCGCCAGCGGTCGAACTCCGGTTCGCTGGTGGACGTGAAGGCGAAGTTCGCGGCTCCGTCGCGCAGCCGCAGCAGGAACCAGCGCTGCTTCTGGCCGATGCACAGCGGCTGCTGGTCGCGGCGCACGTAGCGCGCGGGCAGCCGGTAGTGCAGCCACTCCCGGGTGGCACCGACCACTTCGACGTCCCGCGCCGTAAGTCCGATCTCCTCGTGCAATTCGCGGAACAGCGCCTGCTCGGGCGCCTCGCCGGCCTGCATGCCGCCCTGGGGAAACTGCCAGCCGCCGCCACGGGCCCTGCGGCCCAGGAACACCGATCCGTCGCCGCGCATCAGGACGATGCCGACGTTCGCGCGATAGCCTTCGGTGTCGATGACGTCACTCATGCCGTTCCTCGGTGAAGTCTGCCACAATGACAGCTCACTGAGGTACGAATGGCCGGGTCTGCACACAGCAGGCTGCGTGCGGCGGTCCTGCTGCTCACCGCAGTCATCATGGTCATGGCACTGTCGCTGATCTGCGGCAGTTTTCTGGCGACTCCCGCGCAGGTGCTGCAGGTGCTGGCCGGCGGCGGCGACCCCTTGAGCCGCACGCTCATCCTCGAATTGCGGCTGCCGCGCCTGTTGAACGCCCTGGGGGTCGGCGGCCTGCTGGCGCTGACCGGCGTGTCCCTGCAGGCCCTGTTCCGCAACCCGCTGGCCGACCCCTACATTCTCGGAGTCTCCGGCGGCGCGGCCTTCGGCGCCATCTGCGCGCTGGCCGCAGGCCTCGCGGCCGTAGCCGTGCAGGGTGCCGCGGCGGCCGGCGCCGTGCTCGCGCTGGTGCTGGTGTGGGCGATCGCCCGCGGAGCGGGCGCCACCCGGGTGCTGCTGACCGGCGTGGTCGTCGCCAGCGTCTGCGGAGCCCTCGTCACCCTGATCCTCACGACTGCCGAGGAAAGCCGGGTGCGCAGCATGGTGTTCTGGCTGGCCGGGGACCTGTCCTGGGACAGCCATCCGGCGCTCGCCCTCGGCGCGGCGCTGCTCGCCGTCGCCGGGGCGGTGCTGCTCGCCCGACCCCTGAACGTGCTCGCGGCCGGGGACCTGCGGGCGCGCAGCGTCGGGCTCGAGGTGTCGGCGTGGCGCGCGCTCGTGTACGGCATTGCCGCCGTGCTGACCGCCATCGCGGTGGTGAGCGCCGGGACGATCGGCTTCGTCGGCCTGATCACGCCGCACTTCGCGCGGCTGCTGTTCCGCACCCACGATCACCGCATCGTCGCGCCCGCCGCCGCCGTGCTCGGCGGCACGCTGCTGGCGCTGGCGGACCTGGCCGCACGCACCGTGGCGGCGCCGCGTCAGCTGCCCGTCGGCGCCATCATGGCCGTCGCGGGCACGCCGCTGTTCCTGCTGCTGCTGCGGCAGGCGCGCGGCCGATGAGCCACGCTCAGACGACGAGCGTGCCCGAGACCGTCACGCGGTTGCGTCCGGCGGTCTTGGATTCGTAAAGCGCCGCATCGGCCGCGGCGATCAGGCGCTCCGAGAGCGGGCTCGGATCGCGTACGGCGCCGGTCGGAGCGGACACCGCGACGCCGATCGACAGGGTGATCGTGGTCGTGATGCCGGACTTCACGGTTATCGGCTGGCTGCTCACGGTCTGCAGCACGCGGCGCGCCAGCGCCTCGGCATCCCGCACCTGGCAGCCCGGCAGCACGATGGCGAACTCGTCCCCGCCGAAGCGCGCGCCCGTGTCGCTCATGCGGATCTCCGACTCGATGCGCCGCGCCACTTCACGCAGCACCGAGTCGCCCGCGAGGTGGCCGTGCTCGTCGTTGATGCGCTTGAAATGGTCGACATCGAGCATCAGGCACGCCACCGTGCTGCGGTCGCGTTGCGCCCGCGCCAGCTCTTCGCGCAGCCTCGCGTTCATGTAGCGGCGGTTGTGGAATCCGGTCAGGAAATCCGTCAGCCCGCTGCGCAGCAGCCGGGCGCGATTGACCGCATTCTCGAGGCACAGCGCCGCGATCAGCCCCAGGTGCGCCATGTAGTCGCTGGCGAGTCCCGGCGTGAAGCGGCTGCTGTCGCAGGAGCCGAAGACGAGCACGCCGTCGAGCTGCGCGCCGCGACGCAGGGGCACCAGGGCCAGGCTCGCGATGCCCCGCGACTGCGGCACGAGCCGCGCGTGCTCGGCCTCGTCGAAGGGTCCGAACCAGGGGCGTTCGAGGCTCGCCAGCTGCGGCGCCATCGGGAACAGCGAATCCACGAACTGCACCGCGCGGGTGCCCGAGGCGGCCGGTTCCGCGCCGAGCAGGTGGCGCATCTCGTGCTGAGGGTCCTGCAGCAGCAGCGACACGGCATCGAGCCTGAAGGACTTGCGCAGGCCGGAGTGCAGCATGTCGATGAGCTCCGGGAGCGAGTTGGCGCGCAGCAGCTCCAGCTCCCGTTCCTGGGTCTTGCGGCGCACCATGTCGTTGCGCTCGGCCGCCGCGGTGAGTTCGGCGAGCCGCGCGGCGAGCTCGCGGTTTTCGCGCTCCAGCATCTGCAGCCGATCCGGGGCCGGCCCGTCCGCTGAACTCCCGATGCGCCCCCCGGACATCTTCGATCGCGCCGCTCAGGCGCGCCGCTCGGCGACGCTGCGCCGGTCTTCGAGGTACTCGCGGCCGCGCCGCATCAGGGCCACGAAAGCATCGTGATCCTGCGACAGCACCGCGGTGCGGATGCTCTCCACGGCCTTCGCCAGGGCCTCGAGCGGTTCGGCGCCGAAATCGTTGAGACTCTGGATTTCATAATAGAGCTCCGGGCTCTCCTGGGCCACGCGCGACGCCACGTCGAGCTGCGCGTCGAAGGTCGTGCTCGACATTTCCGCGAGCCGCGGCGCCGCCTCGCCGCTGTTGGCGAGCACCGTGAAGAAGGCGATGTTCAGGGCATGCGACAGGCCGAGGATGTAGGCCGTCAGCCGGTCATGCTCATCGAGGCTCGTCACGACCTGTTCCACCATCGTGGCCGCGAACAGGCCGCGCGCCTTCTGCAGCGCCTGCGGACATCCGAGGTCGACGAATACGACATGCCGCCCCGAGAGCAGTTCGGTGTCCGGACCGAACATCGGGTGGATGGAGGTGACCTGGCAGCCATGGGCCTTCAACGCCTGCAGGCCCGAGCGCAGCGGCGACTTCAGCGAGCCTAGGTCGAACACCACGCCGCGCGGGCGCAGCAACGCGAGTTCCCGCAGGATCGGCCCGGTCGCCCCGAGGGGCGTCGCCACGACGATGTAGTCGTACACCGACAGGTCGGCCCCGCGCCAGTCCGCCACGGTGCCCGCTCCGGCCGGTGCGCCGGCCGGATCGGCCACGTCGACCGCGAAACCCTGCGAGGCCATGAAGTCGACGAACCAGTGGCCCATCTTGCCGCTGCCGCCGATCACGAGCGCGCGCTGCCCGGAGCCTGCCCCCTGGGTCGCGACGCTGATCTGCTCCTGGGTCGTCAGCGAGGAGCGGATCAGCATCCGCATCAGTCTTTCGGCCAGGTCCGGCGATACCCCGAGCTCCTCGGCCGCCTTGCGGGCCCCGAGGATGACCGTGCGCTCGCGCTGGTAATCACGGGTCGGATACCCGGTATCGCGCTTGACGCGGGCGACCTCGCGGCTGAGGCGCTGGCGCTCGGCGATCAGGGTCAGGAGCTGGCGGTCCAGGTCGTTCAGGCCGCGGCGCAATTCATCGAGCGTCACATCTGGTCGGGTCATGGTCTTGCTGTCGGCTGCGTAAAAGCCCTCTTTTACGGGTGCGGCGCGGGCGCTGCAAGCGCCGGGCGGAGGGCTTACCATGGCGGCATGAGCGAACCCGCCTTCGAATCCCTCGGAAAGCCGCTGCCCGCCGAACCGCTGCTGGTGGCCAGCGAATGGCTCGCGGAGGCCTGGCGCCGCCGCCTGCAACCGAATCCGAACGCCATGTCCCTGGCCACGGCCACCCCCGAGGGCTCGCCGGCGGCCCGCATCGTGCTGTGCAAGGACGTGGTCGGCGTGCCCGGCTACGTGCTGTTCTTCACCAATTTCCAGTCGCGCAAGGGCCTGGAACTGGGCGCGAATCCCCGCGCCGCGGCCGTGCTGCACTGGGACCACATGCACCGGCAGGTGCGCATCGAGGGCCTCGTGGAGGCCGTGCCGGCCGCCGAGAGCGACGCCTACTTCGCCTCGCGCGCACGTGAGAGCCGGATCGGCGCCTGGGCCAGCGCCCAGAGCCGGCCGATCGCCTCACGCGAGGCGCTGCTTGCGCAGGTCGAGGAGGCCACCCGGCGCTTCGCCTCGGGCGAGGTGCCGAGGCCCGGCTTCTGGGGCGGCTACCGGCTGTGGGCCGAGGCCGTCGAACTGTGGGTCGAGGGTGACGCCCGCATCCATGACCGGGCCCGCTGGGTCCGCTCCCTGCAACGTGCGGCCGACGGCGGCATGCGGCCCGGCCCCTGGTCGGTCACCCGACTGCAACCTTGAACCCGACCCCCGGTTGCCTGTGCGCGCGGGACCTGTGCGTCACCGCCGGCGAGCGCCGCCTCGTGACCGGCCTCACGGTGGACTTCCGGCCCGGTGAATTCGTCGCCATCCTCGGCCGCAACGGTTGCGGCAAGTCCCTGACCCTGCACACCCTGGCGGGCCTGCGGCCGCCGCACGCGGGCGCGGTCGAACTCGAGGGCGAGGCGCTCGCCGGGCTGTCGCGGCGCCGGATCGCACGGCGCATCGGCCTGCTCACCCAGGATCCCGACGAGTTCGCCGGCACCGTCCTCGAATCACTGTTGCTCGGCCGGTATCCGCACCTGTCATGGCTCGAACGCGAAGGCCCCGGGGACCTGAGCCTCGCGCGGGCCGCCCTCGCGCGCGTGGGTCTGGCCGGATTCGAGGAGCGCAGCATCGCGACCCTGTCCGGCGGCGAGCAGCGCCGCTGCGCCATCGCCGCCCTGCTGACCCAGGATCCCCAGTTCTTCCTGCTCGATGAGCCCTCCAACCATCTCGACCCGCAGCAACAGCTGGCGGTGCTCGCGGTGTTCAAGGAGCAGGCCGGCCGCGGCCGCACGGTCGTCGCGATCCTGCACGACCCGACCCTCGCGGCGCGCTTCGCGGATTCGGCGGTGCTGCTCTACGGCGATGGCAACTGGCTCGCCGGTCCCGCGGCGCAGGTATTGAACGCGCCGGCCCTGAGCCAGCTGTACCGCACGCCACTCACCGAAGTGGCGGTCGGCCCGCGGCGGATCTTCACCGGTCTCTAGCCCGCGCCCGAGAGGGCATCCCGGATGCGTGCATGCAGCACGGCATTGGTGGCCAGCACGCTGGTGGTGTCGAGGCCCACCGCGGCACCGTCGAGGTCGGTGAAGCATCCGCCGGCCTCGCGCACGATGACCGTCAGCGCGGCGATGTCCAGGATATTGACGTCCGACTCGATGACCACGTCCAGCGACCCGCGGGCCAGCAGATGGTAGTGCACGAAGTCGCCGTAGCCGCGGATGCGGCTGATGCCGCCGATCAGGTCACCGAGCCGCCGCCAGCCGGCCGGTGAGCGCGCGAGGGTCTTCAGATTCCCGGTCGACACGATCGCCTGCGCAAGCTGCGCGGTGTCGCTGACGCGGATCGGCTTGCCGTTCAGATACGCGCCCCGGCCGCGCTCGGCCCAGGCCACCTCGCCGTAGGCCGGCGCGCTGGAGACACCGAGCACGAGCTCCCCGGCGCGCAGCAGCGCGATCTGCGTGGAGAAGAACGGGCACTCGCGCACGAAGGACTTGGTCCCGTCGATCGGATCGACCAGCCAGAGGCTTTCGGCGTCGGCATTGTGCCGTCCGGTCTCCTCGCCGTAGAAACCATGACCGGGGAAGCGTCCGCGCAGGACCTCGTGGATCGCCTCCTCGGCGCGCACGTCCGCCTCCGTCACCGGCGACTGGTCCGCCTTGGTGGTGACCGCGAGATTGCGCTGGTACAGGCCGGTGATGACCGTGGCCGCGGCCCGCGCGGCATCGATGGCGGCCTGAAGTTCGGCGGACGGGGTCGACATGGTATTTTTTGCCACTGTGGCGGCTATGCTGAATCGCCTCCGGGGCCTTGGCAAAGGAATTTTCGCGATGGGCAATCGCTTGAGCAGGATCTACACCCGTACGGGCGACGACGGCAGCACCGGTCTGGGGGACGGCAGCCGCACGGCGAAGGAATCGCCGCGCATCGAGGCCATCGGCGCCGTGGACGAACTGAACAGCGCGGTGGGCATGGTGCTGGCGGTGCCGGGAGTGCCGCAGGCCGTGGCCGCGGTGCTGCTCGAAGTGCAGCAGGACCTGTTCGACCTGGGGGGTGAGCTGAGCATCCCCGGCCACAGCATCCTCGCGGACGACCACGTCACGCGCCTGGAGCGGGCGCTCGACGGCTTCAATGACGACCTGCCGCCGCTGCGGGAGTTCATCCTCCCCGGGGGCGGGCCCGCGACCGCGGCCTGCCATCTCGCGCGCGCGATCGCGCGGCGCGCGGAGCGGCGGGTCTGGGCGCTGACCCGGACCGAGGCCGTGGCCGAAGCGCTGCCCCGGTACCTGAACCGCCTGTCGGACCTGTTGTTCGTCCTCGCCCGGGTGCTCGTGCGCCACGAACGCGGCAGCGAGGTCCTATGGCGCCACGATCGCGGCCGCGGCTGACGGCAGGGACTGCTCCAGCAGTGCATGCAGGTGCGGCCAGGCGAACTTCGTGCCCGGGTCGAGCTTGCGTCCCGGGGCGATGTCGCTGTGACCGACGATGCGCCGGCGATCCAGGGCCGGATAGCGTTCAAGGAGCGCGACGATGACGGCGCTCAGGGTCCGGTACTGGACCTCCTCGTAAGCGGTGTCGTCGGTACCTTCCATCTCGATGCCGATCGAATAGTCGTTGCAGGCCGGGCGGCCCAGGTACTGTGAGACACCCGCGTGCCAGGCCCGGCGCGCGAACGGCACGAACTGCACCGGCGTGCCGTCGCGCCGGACGAGCACGTGCGCCGACACCCGCCCGGGCGGGATGGTCGCAAAGTACGGATGCGCGCCGACGCTGAGCGTTCCGGTGAACAGCTGCTCGATCCACGGACCGCCGTACTCGCCGGGCGGCAGACTGATGCCGTGCACGACGATGAGCTCCGGCTCGCAGCCGGCCGGACGGGCATCGAAGTGGGTCGAGAGCACCTGCCGCGTGCGCGTGAGCAGGCCCGTGGCCGGATCGATGTGCAGGGGATGCTCGCGCGCCGTGTCCATGCGGATGCGATCATGCCAAACTCCGCCTGCCAATGCCGCAATCCCCGTCAACCTCCGGCCCGATCGATCCCGGCGCGGCCGCCAACGCCCCCTGGAAGGAGCGCGACCTGGCGCACGTGTGGCACCCCTGCACCCAGATGAAGGATCACGACTCGCTGCTGCCGATGATTCCGGTCCGCAGCGGCAGCGGCGTGTGGCTGACCGACTTCGCCGGCCAGCGCTATCTGGATGCGATCAGCTCCTGGTGGGTCAACCTCTTCGGACACGGCAACCCGCGCATCAACGCCGCATTGCGCGCGCAGCTGGACAGCCTCGAGCACGTCATCCTCGCCGGGTTCACGCACGAACCGGTGATCCGCCTGAGCGAGGCGCTGACGGCGCTCGCGCCGCCGGGCCTGACCCGCTGCTTCTACGCGGACAACGGCTCGGCCGCGGTGGAGGTGGCCGTGAAGATGAGCTTCCACTACTGGCGCAACACGGGCCACGGCGCCAAGCGCCGCTTCGTGACGCTCGCCGGCAGCTATCACGGCGAAACCCTGGGCGCGCTCGCCGTCGGCAACGTCGACCTCTACAAGGACGTCTATCGGCCGCTGCTCATGGACGTGATCACGGTGCCCTCGCCGGACGCCTTCGATCGTGAAGCCGGCGTCACCGAGGCGGATTGGGCGCGGCGGCAGTTCGCGCACCTGGAAACGACCCTGGCCGCGCATGCCGATGAGGTCGCCGCGGTGATCGTCGAGCCGCTGGTGCAGTGCGCCGCCGGCATGCGGATGTACGATCCGGTGTACCTGAAACTGCTGCGCGAGGCCTGTGACCGGCATCGGGTGCACCTGATCGCCGACGAGATCGCGGTGGGCTTCGGGCGCACCGGCACCCTGTTCGCCTGCGAGCAGGCCGGCATCCGGCCGGACTTCCTGTGCCTGTCGAAGGGTCTCACCGGCGGCTATCTGCCGCTGTCCGTGGTGCTGACCACGGAAGGCGTCTATGCGGCGTTCTACGACGAGTACGTGAAGCTCAATGCCTTCCTGCACTCCCACAGCTACACCGGCAATGCCCTCGCCTGCGCCGCCGCACTGGCGACCCTCGACATCTTCAGGGCCGACCCGGTGCTCGAGCGAAACCGCGCGCTGGCGCAGCACTTCTCCCGGGTCCTGGAGCCGCTGCGCGATCATCCGCACGTGGCCGAAGTGCGCCAGCGCGGCATGATCAGCGCCTTCGAGATGGTGCGTGACAAGGCCGGTCGGCAACCCTATCCGTGGCAGGAGCGACGCGGCCTCACCGTGTACCGGCATGCCCTGTCGCGCGGCGTGCTGCTGCGGCCGGTCGGCAACGTCGTGTACTTCATGCCACCTTACGTCATCGAACCGGAGCACGTCGAGCTGATGGTCGAGGTCGCCCGCGAGGGACTGGAGCTGGCCACGTGCGCGTGAACCGGGTCCATGTCGAGGTGCCGGTCGGCGGCCGCGTCCACCTCAAGCTCGAGGGCAGCGCCGCCAATCACGTCGCCCGCGTGCTGCGCCTGCGGACCGGAGATCCGCTGATCCTGTTCGACGATGCGGGCGGCGAATACACCGCCACCGTCACCGCCGTATCCCGCGGCGCGGTCCAGGTCGCGGTGGGCGAATATCTCCCCGTCGATCGCGAATCCCCGCTGCGGGTGACGCTGGCGCAGGGCATCTCGCGCGGCGAGCGCATGGACGTGGTGGTGCAGAAGGCGACCGAGCTCGGCGTGTGGCGCGTCGTGCCGGTGCTGGCCGAGCGCACCGTGGTGCGGCTGAACGCGGCGCAGGCCGCCAACCGGCTGCGCCACTGGCGCGCCATCGCGGTGGCCGCGTGTGAACAGTGCGGGCGCAACCGCGTGCCGGACATCATGGCGCCGATGAGCCTGCAGGAGTTCCTGGTGTCGGACCTGCCCGACGGGCTGCGCCTGCTGCTCGAGGCCGGCGCCGCCCTCACGGCGCGGCAACTGCCGGCGAGCCCCGCGGCGACCCTGCTGATCGGGCCCGAGGGGGGCCTGTCCGAGGCCGAGCGGACCGCGGCACGGGCGGCGCAGTTCCAGGGTCTGTCGCTCGGACCGCGCATCCTGCGCACCGAGACCGCGGCGCTCGCGGCGCTCGCGCTCATCCAGCTGACGCTCGGGGACCTGTAGACTCAGGCCGCGCGGGTTTCCTCGGCGATCATCTCCTCGAGGCGCTCGATGTCCGGCACCAGGGGCACCTCATTGAGCATGCGCACCTGGCAGATCACCGGCGTGCGCTCGGGAAACACCTTCGAATTGTCCGGGCGCACGACATCGGAGCTGACGCGCACGAGCTGCGGGAAGCCCTGCGACACCATGCCGAAGTAGCCGCCTTCGACCTTCTCGCCCATGCAGTGGAAGATCACCACGCGGGTACGCCCGGCGGCGGGCGGAATGTTCTGGCCGCAGGCGCCCTCGAAGGAGATCAGCGGCACATTGCGGCCGTTCCAGCCGATGCTGCCGATGTACCAGGGCGGCGCGCCGGTCATCTGGGTCGGCGTCTGGAAGCCGATGACCTCGGCGATGCAGGCGCGCGGGACGATCAGCCGCGCGTCGACCAGCGGGATCAGCAGGCTGTAGATCTCGGTGACGCGTTCAGCCATCGGCGGACATCCGGCGGTTGCGCTGGGCCTCGCGGTGGCGTTCGACCAGCGGCACGATGGCATCGAGCAGCTGCGCCTCCTGGTAGGGCTTGCCGAGGTAGTCGTCCACGCCGAGCTCGATGGCGCGGGCGCGGTGCTTCTCCCCGACGCGCGAGGTGATCATGATGATGGGCACGTCCCGCAGGCGCGGGTCGTTGCGCACGTGCGCGGCGACCTCGTAGCCGTCCATGCGCGGCATCTCGATGTCGAGCAGGATGATGTCCGGGACGGTGTCCTGCAGCAGCGTCACCGCGTCCATGCCGTCGCGCGCCGTGAGCACGCGCATGCCATTGCGCTCCAGCAGCCGCTGGGTCACGCGCCGCACCGTGATGGAGTCGTCGACCACCATCGCGAAGGTGCGCCGGTCGCCTTTCTCGCGCAGCGGTTGCGACTGCCAGCGCGAGCGCCACTCGCCGCGCACCAGCGCGCCGATGTCCAGGATGATGACGATGCGGCCGTCGCCGAGGATGGTGGCGCCGGAGATGCCGCGGATGCTCGAGATCTGCGGACCCACCGACTTGACCACGATCTCGCGGCTGCCGATCAGTTCATCGGCGACCAGGCCGGTGGAGTGTTCCCCGGCCCGCACCAGCACCACCGGCACCGTCACGTCGCCTTCGGGCAGCGGCGAGGGCTCCAGGCCCACGAACGTGGCCAGGTGCTGGAAGCGGTATTTCTGCCCGCCCTGTTCGAAGGTCGCGGCCTCCCGGCCCAGATGGGCGCTGACCTCGTCCTTCGACAGCCGCAGCACGCCCTCGACGGTCGGCAGCGGCAGCGCGTAGTACTCATCACCGGTGCGCACGACCAGCGCGTGGCTGATCGCCAGCGTGAAGGGCAGCCGGACCGTGAAGGTCGTGCCCGCACCCGAACGGGTCTCCATGTTCAACGAGCCGCCGAGGCGCTTGATCTCGGTGGCAACCACGTCCATGCCGACGCCGCGGCCGGCCTGCTGCGTGAGGGATCCGGCCGTGGAGAACCCCGGCTCGAGGATCAGCTGCATCGCGTCCTCGTCCGAGAGCGATTGCCCGGGCTGGATCAGGCCGAGCGCCAGGGCCTTGTCGCGGATGGCATTGAGCTTCATGCCCGCGCCGTCGTCGCTCACCTTCACCATGACCTCCGCGCCCTCGCGCTGCAGATCCAGGTGAATCGTGCCGGTGTCGCTCTTGCCGCGCGCGACCCGCTCCTCGGGTGTCTCGATGCCGTGAACCACCGCATTGCGCAGCATGTGCTCGAAGGGCGGCAGCATCCGCTCGAGCACCTGCCGGTCGAGCTCGCCGGAGGCGCCGCTGACGATGAGTTCGGCGCGCTTGCCGCTGTCCGCAGCCGCCTGGCGCACGATCCGCGCGAGGCGCTGCACGTGGCGCTGGAAGGGCACCATGCGCGTGCGCATCAGGCCGTTCTGCAGCTCCGTGACCGTGCGCGCCTGCTGCTGCAGCAGGTTCTGCGTCTCCTGCACGAGGCTCTCGAGCAGCTGCTGGATGCTGGCCACGTCGCTGGCCGTCTCGGCGAGGCCGCGCGAGAACTGCTGGATGGACGAATACCGGTCGAGCTCCAGAGGATCGAACTCCGCGCGGTGTCCGGACTCCTCCTCGTGGCCGTGGAGGATCTGCTTTTCGGTCTCGATCTCGAGCTTGCGCTGCTGCTCCTTCAGGCGCGTGACGGTGCGCGACAGCTCCCCGAGATTGAATTCGATCGAGCCCATCTGCTGTTCCAGACGGGCGCGCGAAATGCTCACCTCGCCGGAGACGTTCAGCAACTGGTCGAGCAGGTCGGCATCGACGCGCGCCATCTCCGGGCGGTCCCCCGGGGCGACCGGCTCGCGGCCCGGCGGCACCAGGTGCGCCGCGGCCGGCGTCGATTCGGCCATCACCGGCGGCGCGACCGGGGCCGCGGTCGGCGGTTGCTGCGCCACGGGTGGCACAGGCGCCACGGGTGACACAGGCGCCACGGGCGGCGCAGGCGCCACGGGCGGTTCGCGCGCCGGGGGCGGCGCGGCAGCGGCCTGCCCCGGAGCGAGCAAGGCGCGGATCTGGGCGATACAGTCGCGCGCCGACGCGACCCCGCGCCCGGCCGCGACGCTGTCGCGCATGCGCGCGAGCTCATCGACGCTGGCCTGCAGGACGTCGAAGGCCGCGGCGCCCGGCGCCAGGGCGCCCGAGTCGATGACGTTCACCAGCGATTCGAGCTCATGGCTCAGGTCACCCATCGCGGTGATGCCCGCCATGCGGGCGCCCCCCTTGAGCGTGTGCAGCGGCCGCTTGAGCGCCGCGGGACGCTCGGTGTTGTCCGGATCGGCGCGCCAGGCCGCCAGCTGCGCCTCGCACACCTCGAGCAGCTCGGTGGCCTCCTCGGTGAAGATGCTCGCCACGTCCGGATCGAAATCGGCGACCGGCTCCTCCTCGGGCGGCAGGTCGATCTGCGCATCCGTGGCCGGCCCCGCCTCTTCCGGGGGCGCGAACGCCGGCAGCGGCGCCACCAGCGTCTCGGCGGTGCTGTCGGCCGCGGCCGCGCCGCCCGCGGCCACCTCGGCGGCGGTGCCGATGGGCTGCGACAGCGCGATGCGGCGTTCGGCCTCGACGTTGTCGGCGATGCGCCGGTCGAGTTCGCGCTCGGCGTCCGCGAGCCGCTCGAGCAGGCGCCCGTGCGCCACGAAGTAGCCCGTGGACTCGTCCAGGTTCGACGCCACGGACTCCATCGCATCCATGCACTCGCCGAGCAGCGCAAGGTCCGCGCTCTTCAGGCCGACGCCGCTCTCGAACGACTTGCGCAACCAGTGATCCAGCGGCTGCGCCAGGCGGATGCCGTGGCGCGCCTCGGCCATGGTCGAGCTGCCGGAGAGCGTATGGCAGGCGCGATAGACCGCCTCGGTGAGTTCATGCGGCTCGCGCCGCTGCGCCTCGCTGCGCAGGTAGTCGCGCACCGTGGCCACGTGGGCATTGGTCTCGCGGGTGTAGATGTCGCGCAGCGCATCGTCCCTCGCCGACTCGGAGGTGGCCGACTCGGCGGTGGCCGGTTCCGGCGCGGCGGGCGCGGCGAGCTCCGGCACCGCGAGGAACTCCGGCCCGGCCTCATCCGCGGCGGCCGCGGCGGCGTCGAGGTAGGGCCTCGCACCCTGCAGCACCTGGGTGGCCATGGGCGGCGCGGCGGCCACGGGCGAGGGCTGGCCGACGGGCGTGGCCTCGAAGGTCTCGCGGCCGGCGGCGAGCGCATGCGCCCGCGCCATCAGCGCCTCGGCGTCGAAGCCCACGGGCGTGCCGTGTTCGAGCGCGTTCACGAGCTGCGAGAGACCCGCGACGGCCTCGTGCAGCGTCGCGGCGATGGCCGGCGAACGGGTCAGGGTATTGTCGAGCAGCCGGTTCAGGAGGTTTTCACAGGCCCACGCGAACTCGCTCAACGCCCGCGCGCCCACCATCCGGCCGCTGCCCTTCAGGGTATGCATCGAGCGGCGCACGCCCTGCAGGGCCGCGACCTCCAGCGGATTGCGTTCCCATACCGGGAAATCCACGGCGATGCGCGCGATCTCCTCGCGGGCCTCCTCGACGAACAGCTTCAGCAGCTCCGGATCGGTGTCTGCGGCGGGCGCCGGCAGCGCCGAGGCGAGCACCGGCGGCACGGCCGGATTGCCCGCGGCTTCATCCTGCTGCGCCCGCGCGGCCGCCGCACCGCCGGCGATCTGCACCGTCTGCGCGAACGAACTGTGCTCCAGCGGCGCGACCGTCGGCACGGCCGGCGCGGGCTGTGCCTCGAGCGCTTTGAGGCAGGCCTGCGCGTTGTCGAGCATGTACCACGGATCGCTGCGCCCGGCCTGCAGGGTCTCCATGTAGTACTCGAGGCTGACGATCGCGTCGGCGAGGTGGTCGAGGCGGCCGCCCGAGAGCGCCGCCGCGCCGCCCGGCTGCATCAGCGGCGCGAGGCGGACCTGGATGTTCTCGACCAGTTCGACGGCGCGCGACTTGCCGAGCATCAGCAGGCCCGCCTTGAGCCCGCGCATCAGTTCTGGCCAGGCGTCCAGGCCCGCCGTGTCGAGGGTGCCGCCGACGCTCTGCGCGATCGATTCCTTCAGCCGCGCGAGGTTCAGGATGCACTCGCGCAGCACCGCCGCCTGGACCTGCTGGAAGTCGGCATCGCCGCCCTGGGCCGGCTCGGCGCTGCGGGCGCGCGGCAGGATCATGCCGACCAGCCGCGCGTCGAGCCGGTCTTCGACGCCGATCAGGGTCGCCGCGATGTCCACCAGCAGCGAGTGCTCCGGCTGCAGCGTGCCGGAGACGATCTTGCCGAGCCGCTCGGTCTCGCCCTGCACGGCGGCGCGCAACTCCCCGAGGCCCAGCACGCCGAGCGTGTCGCCGATCTTGTGCAGCATCTCCACCTGCGGCGCCAGGCTCTGCGGCTGTCCGGCGCCGCGGCGCACGAAGATGTCGAGCACGTCCTTGACCTTGCCGAGGTCCTCGCGGATGGCCGCGGCGACGGTCTGCATGAGCTTGACGCTCGGTGCCGAGAGGCTCTCGCGCTCCTGGTCCACCGCATCGTCCACGGGCAGCAGTTCGTTCAGGCGGAACGATGCGCGCACCGCGGTCACGCGCGGACCGGCCGACTCGGCGCGGCCGACGTAGTACAGCAGGTTGTTCAGCAGGTCGACCGCGGGGTTCTGCGCGTAGCGCGACTCGGTCTGCTCGTAGAGCCGCTTGATCTCCCGGTCGGCGAGCCCCAGCAGGCGCTTGATGGAGACCCCTCCGGAGAGGCCGTGCTCCCGCAGCGCCTCGATGACCGCGCCGGTCACCCACCACAGCTGGAACACGGGCTGGCGCGTGGCCACCTGCTCGAGCTTCTGCGCGACCTCCGCGAGCATCGCGAGGTTCTGCTCGGGGCGTTCGCCGCGGATCCAGCCCACGAGCCCGAGCTGGAACCGCGGGCGCAGCCGCCGGGCCCACTGCTCCACGGTGAGCGGCGGTTCACCGTTCGCCGCCGCCACCGGCTGGGCCTGGCGGTCGGACTTCAGGTTCAGCAGCAGCAGGGTGCCTTCGGACAGGAGCGAGCTGCCGCGCACCGAGCGCAGGTCGTTCAGCAGCGGCAGCAGGATCAGCGCGAGGTCCCGTCCTCCGGCCAGCACCCGCTCGAGGTAGCTCGGCAGCTGCACCATGGCGCGCATCAGCGCATCGAGGCTCTCGGCCTGGTTCTTCTGCTCCCCGGTGCTCGCGACCAGGTAGCGGGCCACCTGCTCCATCTCCTCGGCGAGCAGCGCGGCGCCGTAAATTTCGAGCACCTTGAGCACGCCCTGGACCTGATGCAGCCCGGCCGCCGCGCGATTCAGCAGCCCGGGATTGTCGGGCTGCTCGACGTAGCTCTCCAGCGCCGTGCGCGCCTCGGCCAGGGTGACGTTCAGCTCGCGGCCGACGTGCTCGAAGCTCTGGATGGCGACATCAGTCATGGGCCGTGCTCATCGGCAGCCGTCAGCCCGGCGCGTTGCCGGGCGCCGGGGCCCCGGGCAGCCGGAAGCCCGCCGCGGACTTGCGCAGGCCGGCGGAAAGTTCCGCCAGCTTCGCGATGGACACGGACGTAGCGCTGGTGGATTCGGCCGTCTGGGCGCTGATCTCCTTGAGCACCTGCATGTTGCGCGCGATGTTCTGCACCGCGCCGGACTGCTGGCGGGAACTGGCCGAGATGTTCTGCACGAGGCTCGCGATCTGGTTGGACACCTGCTCGATCTCCTCGAGCGCGGCACCGGCATTCTCGGCGAGCAGCGCGCCGCCCACCACATCGGTGGTGCTGCGCTCCATCGACACCACCGCCTCGTTGGTGTCGGTCTGGATCGTGCGCACCAGCACTTCGATCTGCTTGGTGGCGGTGGCGGCGCGTTCGGCCAGCCGCTGCACCTCGTCGGCCACCACCGCGAAGCCGCGGCCCGCCTCGCCCGCCATGGACGCCTGGATGGAGGCGTTCAGCGCCAGGATGTTCGTCTGTTCGGCAATGTCGTTGATCAGCTCGACGATGTTGCCGATCTCCTGGGAGCTTTCCCCCAGCCGCTTGATGCGCTTGGAGGTGTCCTGGATGGTTTCGCGGATGGCGTTCATGCCGTCGATGGTGCGGCGCACCGCCTCGCCGCCCTTGTGGGCGACGTCGACCGAGTGGCGCGCGACATCGGCCGCACGCTCGGCGTTGCCGGAGACCTCCTCCGTCGCGGCCGCGACATGACCGGCGGTCTCGGTGGCCGCGGCGATCTGCTTGGACTGCGCGCCACTCGCCTTGGCCAGGTGCTGGGCCAGCGCCTGGGTCTGGCGGGCCGCGCCGTCGAGGGAGATCGCCGAGCCGTTGATGGTCGTCACCAGGCCGCGCAGCGCGTCGACGGCGTAATTGATGGAGTCGGCGATGGCGCCGGTGATGTCCTCGGTCACCGTGGCCTGGACCGTCAGGTCCCCGTCGGCGAGGCTCGAGAGCTCGTCGAGCAGCCGCAGGATGGCCTGCTGGTTGCGTTCGCCGTCGCGGCGCTGGGCGTCGACCGCCTGGGCCTGGGTCGCGGCGAGGTCGCGCACGCGGCGCAGTTTCACCCACAGCACCACCAGCACCCCGGTCGCCGCCAGCGCGAAGATCACCGGGATCAGGGCGGTCGCGAGATCGGTGCGGATGATCGCGACCGCCGCGCCGACCAGCACCAGGAACGCCGCCAGAGCCGCCAGCAACTCCGGCCTGCCTGAATTCTCCTTGAGTTCGCCGCCGGCCATCACGCCGCCGCCTCGGCGAACGCCTGGCTCTCCAGGATCGTGCGCAGACTCAGCACCGGCCACTGCTCCTGCCCGCGCCGGAAGCACCCCGCGAGATAGCGCTCGCAGCGCGCCACGGTCGGCGGCACGTCGCCGGAGAACTCCGACTCGGCGAAGCGGCGGAAGCCGAGCACCTCGTCAACGAGCAGGCCCGCCGGTATCTCGCGGTGGTTGACCACCACGATGCGCGTGTTGCGCGAGAGCACCGCGACGCCGCTGCCGACGAACTGCTTCATGTCGATGACCGGCAGCAGCTGGCCGCGCACGTTGGCGAGGCCACGCACCCAGGCCTTGGCACCGGGCACCCGGGTGATGCTGGAGGGCACGCTCAGGACTTCGCGGGTCTCCTCGCGCGCCGCCAGGAACAGCTCCCCGGCCATGCGTAGCGCCACCCCGACCCATTCGCGGCCGGCGTCGCCCTCGCCCCCCTGGTTCGCCGACACGGCGCGGCCGCGGCGCTCGAGCTCCGCGAGCAGTTCGAACGGGCGATCCCGTAGCGACTTGAGTGATACCTCTTCCATTGACCGTCGGTGGGCTCGAGGGCGCCTAGTGCGCGAGGGCCGCCTGCGCCTTCGCCACGAGCTGGTCCGGCGATACCGGCTTCACCATGTAATCGACGGCGCCCTGGCGCAGCCCCCAGATCTTGTCGGTCTCCTGCCCCTTCGAAGTGACCATGATGATCGGAATGGCCCGCGTCCTGGGGTCGTTCACCAGCGTGCGCGTGGCCTGGTAGCCGTTCATGCCGGGCATCACGACATCCATGAAAATGAGGTCCGGATTCATCTCGCGCGCCAGCCGCACCCCTTCGGCGCCGTCGGCCGCGGCGGCGGTGCGATAGCCGTGACGTTGCAGGGCCTTCTGCATCACGTGCAGCTCGGTCGGCGAGTCATCGACGATGAGTACCAGTTGCATAGCCATCATCTCCCGATATGCGTTTCGATGGCGCTGAGCAGCTCGACCTTGGTGAACGGCTTGGTCAGGTAGTGCTCCGAACCCACGATGCGTCCGCGCGCCCGGTCGAACAGCCCGTCCTTGGAGGACAGCATGATCACGGGGATGGCGCGGAAGACCTTGTTGTGCTTGATCAGTGAACAGGTCTGATAGCCGTCCAGGCGCGGCATCATGATGTCCACGAAGACGATGTCGGGCTGGTGGTCGGCGATCTTCGCGAGCGCGTCGAAGCCGTCGATGGCGGTGAAGACCTCGCAGCCTTCCTTCGCCAGCAGGGTCTCGGCCGTGCGGCGGATGGTCTTGCTGTCATCGATGACCAGTACCTTGAGGCCCTGGAGCTTCGAACTGGTGCCGGACACGGACGCAACTCCTTCCACCGCGGATTTCGACGGGTCGCCTGCCCGATTTGCAGGCCGATCGGGTTTTAACATATCGGCACACCCCCTGCTATGTCAGACTCGTCACGATTCTGCACATCGACGGCCGGCCGCGGTGTGCGCCATGCACGTCCTGCGACGTCTCTCCCGATCTTTGGCCCGCTCCCCGGGGCCGTGCGAAACTGGCGACATGACCCGGAACACGAACCCGAACCGGCGACTTGCCGTCGTCATGGACCCGATCGCGGGGATCAAGTACGCGAAGGACTCCACCCTGGCGATGCTGCTCGCCGCCCAGGCCCGCGGCTTCGAGCTGCACTACCTGGAGCAGGCCGACCTGTTCCTGCGCGATGGCCAGGCGCTGGGGCATTCGCGGCCCCTCACCGTGCGCGCCGATCCGCAGACCTGGTTCACCCTCGGCGAGCGCCACACCCGGCCCCTGGGCGGCTTCGACTGCATCCTGATGCGCAAGGATCCGCCCTTCGACATGGAGTACATCTACACCACCTACATCCTCGAGCAGGCGCAGTCTCAGGGCGCGCTGGTCGTGAACCGTCCCCAGGGCCTGCGCGACATGAACGAGAAGGTCTACACGGCCTGGTTCCCCCAATGCTGTGCCCCGACCCTCATCACCCGCAGCATGGACGACATGGACGGCTTCGCGCGCGAGCACGGCAAGATCGTCTGCAAACCCCTCGATGGCATGGGCGGCCGGTCGATATTCGTCACCGACGTGCGGGACAAGAACTACCGGGTGATCTTCGAGACCCTGACGCAGCATGGCACGAGGCACGCGATGGTCCAGCGCTACCTGCCCGAGATCGTGGCCACGGGCGACTCGCGGGTGCTGCTGGTGGACGGGGAACCGGTGCCCTACGCCCTGGCGCGCATACCGTCCGCGGAGGACAACCGCGGCAACCTCGCCGCCGGCGCCCAGGGGGTGGGCCGGCCGCTGAACGAGCGTGACCGCTGGCTTGCGGCCCAGATCGGGCCCACGCTGGCCGAGCGCGGCATGCTGTTCGTCGGCCTGGACGTGATCGGTGGCACGGTCACCGAAATCAACGTCACCAGTCCAACCGGCATCCGCGAGCTCGACAGGCAGTTCGGACTCGACATCGGCGACCTGCTGATGCAGGCCATCGAGCGCCGGCTGCGTCACTGAGGTGGCGATGCGGGCGCTCATCCCACGCGAAGGTTCGGCCCCCGTCCGCGACCGGCTGCTGGTCACCCTGTTTCTGGCCGGCCTGGTCCATGGAATGATCATCCTCGGGCTGACCTTCGCCGGGGGCACAGGCCACGACAACACCGCCCGGGGCCTCGATGTGCTGCTGGTGTCCGACGAATTGCCCACCGCCGAGCGCAACGACACGGCGGCCTACCTTGCGCAGCGCACCCAGCTCGGCTCCGGCAACAGTTCGAGCCCCGCCGTCGCCCGCAATCAGGCCACGGACGCCGCGCCCCCGCCGCACGCCGGCGTAGCGCAGGGCACCAGCCAGGACTCCTCGGCGCCGGCGGCGAGCCGGACCGATGACCGGGTGCTCGCCACCACGGCGCCCCGCACCGATGTCCGCTACATCGCCGCCGGCGCGGCCGCGCAGGGCGCATCCGCGGAAGAACCGCTCGCGATCGACGGCGCGGCGCGGCCGCGTCCGCCGGACAGCGAGAGCGGGGCCGTCCAGCTGCGTGGCGCGGCGCGCAGCGAACTGTGGATCACCCCGGACACCCGTGAGTCCATCATCGCCCCCTACCTCGACGGCTGGCGGCGGCGGGTGGAACGCATCGGCACCCTCAACTACCCGACGGCCGCCCTGCACGCCGGGGTACGGGCGAGCCCGGTCCTGGAGGTCGCGATCGATGCGACGGGCCACCTGACGAAGGCGCAGGTCCTCACCAGCAGCGGCTACCCGGACCTGGATGCCGCGGCGCTCGCCATCCTCAAGCTCGCGAGCCCCTTCGACCCGTTTCCGCCGGATCTGGCGTCCCGCTACCGCACCCTGCGCTTCGCCTACGAGTGGCAGTTCACCGGGGGCCGCGTCGCCCAGGGTGCCGTGACCGCGGTTCCTTGAGACAGGGGCCCGCTGCCGCCATACTTGAGACGTGACCCGAGCCAGCTTCACGAACCACCTGCTCATCGCCATGCCGGCCCTGACCGACGGCGACTTCGCGCATTCCGTGACCCTGGTGTGCGAGCACAGCCAGAGGGGCGCCCTCGGCATCGTCCTCAACAAACCCTCGGCCATGGTGCTGCGCGATGTCCTCTCGCAGATGAAACTCGAGGCGCGCGACGAGCAGATCGCGGCACAGACGGTCCTGTGCGGGGGTCCCCTGCGCACCGACCGCGGCTTCGTGCTGCACCGCCCGGGTGGCGCCTGGGATTCGACCCACCGCGTCTCCGAGCTCGTCCAGGTCACCACCTCACGTGACGTCCTGGCGGCCATGGCCCGGGGCGAGGGGCCCGGGGATGCCTACGTCGCGCTCGGATTCGCCCGCTGGGACGCGGGCCAGCTGGAGCGCGAGATCCGCGACAACGACTGGCTGCCCGTGCCCGCGGACGAGCGGCTGCTATTCGGGCTGCCCTTCAGCGAGCGCTGGCAGGCCTGCTGGCAGTTCCTGGGCATCGATGTGGAGAGGTTGAGCCCCACGGCCGGCAATGCCTGACCCGACCCGAGCCGGTCCGCGCCTCGCGCTGGCCTTCGACTACGGCCGGCGCAGGATCGGCGTAGCCGCCGGCGACACCCTGACCGCCACCGCCGCGCCGCGCCCGGCCGTCGCCGCCCACGCCGGCGTGCCCGACTGGAACGCCATCGCCCGGGAGATCCGCTCGCTCTCGCCCCACATTCTCATCGTCGGCGTCCCCTATAATGCCGATGGCAGCGATGGCAGCCTCGCGCAGGCCGCACGGGACTTCGCCGGCGCCCTGAAGGCGCGCTTCGCGCTGCCGGTGGAGCAGGTGGATGAGCACGGCTCTTCCCTCGAAGCCGGCCTTGTCCTGAAAGGTCAGCGCGCCAGCGGCCAGCGTCGCCGCCGCGTGCAGAAAGAAGACATCGACAGCGCCGCCGCCGCCGTCATCCTGACGCGCTGGCTCGGCGGGGAAGGGGACCGCAAGACGTGACCGACACCACCGTGACCGCCCGGGCCATCACCCCGCAGCTGCGGGAGAACGGACACCTGCGCCATCTGCTGACCCTGGCGGGTCTGGACAGCGGCGTCCTCACCCGCCTGCTCGAGCGCTCCCAGTCCTTCGTGCGCAACCTCGGCGAGCCGCCGCCGGCGTCGCGGGATCTCGCGGGGGTCACGGTCGCCAACCTGTTCACCGAGCCGTCGACCCGCACCCGCGTGTCCTTCGAGCTCGCCGCCAAGCGCCTGGGCGCCGACGTCGTCAACCTGGAGCTGCAGCTGTCCTCGCGCGCGAAGGGCGAGAGCATGCTCGACACCATCTACACCCTCGAGGCGCTGCACGTCGACGTACTCGTGATCCGCGACGCCGAGGAAGGCATCCCGGGCCTCGTGGCCGACCACGTGCGCCCGCACGTCAGCGTGCTGTCCGCCGGAGAGGCCCACGTCGCGCATCCGACCCAGGGACTGCTCGATGCCCTGACCATCCGGCAGCGCAAGCCGGACTTCTCGAAGCTCGCGGTCGCCGTCGTCGGGGACGTGCGCCATTCACGCGTGGCGCGTTCGGCGTACGACGCGCTGACGACGCTCGGCGTCGGGGAACTGCGCATCGTCGCCCCGCCGGTGTTCATGCCCGAACCGGGGGAATTCCCCGGCTGCGCCCGGCATACGACGCTCGCGAAGGGCCTGAAGGACGCGGACGTCATCATGATGCTGCGCATCCAGAAGGAGCGCATGAGCCAGGCCTCGCTCCCGGATGCCGACCGCTACTTCGCCAAGTACGGACTGACGCCCGAGCGGCTGCAGCTGGCGCGGCCCGACGCCATCGTCATGCATCCGCAGCCCATGAATCGCGGCATCGAAATCGCCTCGGACGTGGCCGACGGGCCGCAGTCGGTGATCCGCGACCAGGTGCGCAACGGCGTCGCCGTGCGCATGGCGGTCCTCGCGGAGGTCATCCAGAACCGCGGCTAGTCAGCCGAAGTTGATCTTGGTCTCGAGGTTGGCGCGCGAATCGGCGTGCAGCAGCGCCTCATCGAGCGTCACGCGGCCCTGCTTCACGAGCCCGTGCAGGGCGACATCGAAGCTCTGCACGCCGCGTTCGCCGCTGGCGATGATGGCTTCCTTGATCCCGGCCACGTCGCCCTTCTTGATGAGCTCGCCGATATGCGGGGTGTTGAGCATCACCTCGACGGCCGCCACGCGCCTGCCGTCCTTGCCCATCACCAGGCGCTGCGCCATTACGGCGCGCAGGTACTGCGAGAGGTCGAGGAAGATCTGGTTGTGCTGTTCGCGCGGGAACATGTTGATGATGCGGTCGAGGGTCTCGGCGCAGTTGTTCGCGTGCAGGGTGGCCAGCACCAGGTGACCGGTGCCCGAGAGGTTGATCGCCGCCTCCATGCTCTCCTTGTCGCGGATTTCACCGACCAGGATGACATCGGGCGCCGAGCGCATGACGCTGCGCAGCGCGCGGGCGAAGGAGCGGGTGTCGAGCCCCACCTCGCGCTGGTTGACGATCGAGCGCTTGTTGGTATGCAGGAACTCGATCGGATCCTCGATGGTCACGATGTGATCCGAGGAGCCCTCGTTGCGATGATTGATCATCGCCGCGATCGTCGTCGACTTGCCCGAGCCGGTCGCGCCGACCACGAGCACCAGTCCGCGCTTGAGCATGATCAGGTCGCGCATGACATCGGGCAGGTTCAGCGCGTCCAGGCGCGGCATGTCGGCCGTGATGTAGCGCAGCACCACGGCCGGAAAGCCCCGCTGCATGAAGATGTTGACGCGGAAGCGCCCCAGGCCCGGACGCGAGATGGCGAAGTCGATCTCGAGTTCCTCCTGGAAGCGCTCGCGCTGCTCGTGGTTCATCAGCCCCATGGCGGTCTGGCGCACGACTTCCGGAGTCAGCACGTTCTTGTTGACCGGGAAGATCTGGCCTTCGATCTTGATCTTGATGGGCGCGTTGGCCGTGAAGAACAGGTCCGAGGCCTTCTTCTCCACCATCAGCTTGAACAGCGGCTTGGTGTTGAGGACGGTCTGCGCCTGGGACTCGCCGCCCGCGGGGCCCTGCGCGGCGCGGACCTCCGGACCATCCGGCTCGGGCAGCAGGTCGTCGCTGGCCGCGTTCACTGCCGCTTGCCCTCCTCGGGTTCCTCGGCCATCGTCAGGCCGCCGTCGCCCGCATCCACGTGCTCGCGCCGGCTTTCGAGCTTGATGCGCAGGCGCAGCTCGTTCTTGGAGTCCGCGTTGCGCAGCGCATCCTCGTAGGACACGTAGCCGCTCTCGTACAGCTCGTACAGCGACTGGTCGAAGGTGCGCATGCCGAGCCGCGTCGAGCGCCCCATGACCTCCTTGATCTTGGCCACCTCGCCCTTGAAGATCAGGTCCTGGATCAGCGGCGAATTGAGCATGATCTCGGTGGCGGCGATCCGGCCGCCGCCGGACTCGCGCGGAATCAGGCGCTGCGAGACGAAGGCGCGGATGTTCAGGGACAGGTCCATGAGCAGCTGTTCGCGCCGCTCGTCCGGGAAGAAGTTGATGATGCGGTCGAGCGCCTGGTTGGCGCTGTTCGCGTGCAGCGTCGCCAGCACCAGGTGGCCGGTCTCGGCGAACTGGATGGCGTATTCCATGGTCTCGCGGTCGCGCACCTCGCCGATGAGGATGACATCCGGAGCCTGCCGCAGCGTGTTCTTGAGCGCCGCATGCCAGGACTCGGTGTCGACGCCGACCTCGCGGTGCGTGATGACGCAGCCCTTGTGGTGATGGACGTACTCGACCGGATCCTCGATGGTGACGATGTGGTGCCGGGTGTTCTCGTTGCGGTGCCCGATCATGGCCGCGAGCGAGGTGGACTTGCCGGAGCCGGTGCCGCCGACGATCATCACCAGGCCGCGCTTCGTGAGCGCCACGTCCTTGAGCACCACCGGCAGGTCGAGCTCCTCGAAGCTCGGAATCTTCGCGTTGATCAGGCGCACCACGGCGCCGACGGCGCCCTGCTGCACGAAGGCGCTGACGCGGAAGCGCCCGATGCCCTGCGGGGAGATCGCGAAGTTGCACTCCTTGCTGGCGTCGAACTCCCGGGTCTGCCGGTCGTTCATGATGGCGCGGACCAGGGTCGCGGACTGCTCGGCGGTCAGCGCCCGGTCGCTCTGCGGCCGCACTTCGCCGTCGATCTTGATCGCCGGCGGAAATCCCGCGGTGATGAACAGGTCCGAGGCCTTCTTTTCCGTGACGCGGCGCAGCAGGTCCTGCATCAGCTTGATGGCTTGATCGCGCTCCATGCTCCTTCGTCCTTACAAGGCGTCCTTGTTCGAGGCCTTGTAGCGTGCCTCTTCCTTGCTCACGAGGCCCTTCGCGACCATGTCCGTGAGGCACTGGTCGAGGGTCTGCATGCCCATCGCCTGTCCGGTCTGGATGGCCGAGAACATCTGGGCGATCTTGCCCTCGCGGATCAGGTTGCGGATGGCCGGGGTGCCGATCATGATTTCGTGGGCCGCGATCCGGCCGCCGCCGTTCTTCTTCAGCAGCGTCTGCGAGATGACCGCGCGCAGGCTCTCGGAGAGCATCGAGCGGACCATCTCCTTTTCCGCGGCCGGGAACACGTCCACGATGCGGTCGATGGTCTTGGCGGCGGAGCTCGTGTGCAGCGTGCCGAACACCAGGTGCCCGGTCTCCGCGGCCGACAACGCCAGGCGGATGGTCTCCAGGTCGCGCATTTCGCCGACCAGGACCACGTCCGGGTCCTCGCGCAGCGCCGAGCGCAGCGCTTCGGAAAACCCGAGGGTGTCGCGGTGCACTTCGCGCTGGTTGATCAGGCTGCGCTTGGATTCGTGCACGAACTCGATCGGATCCTCGATGGTGATGATGTGATCGGGGCGGTTGTCGTTGACGTGGTTGACCATGGCCGCGAGGGTGGTCGACTTGCCGGATCCGGTGGGACCGGTCACGAGCACCAGGCCGCGCGGCAGCATGCACAGGTCGCGGAAGATCTTCGGGCAGGCCAGGTCATCGAGGCTCAGGATCACCGAAGGGATGGTGCGGAACACGGCGCCGGCGCCGCGGTTCTGGTTGAAGGCGTTGACGCGGAAGCGCGCCAGTTTCGGGATCTCGAACGAAAAATCGGTCTCGAAGAATTCCTCGTAGGCCTTGCGCTGCTTGTCGTTCATGATGTCGTACACCATGCTGTGCACTTCCTTGTGGGCAAGTGCCGGCATGTTGATGCGCTTCATGTCGCCGTCGACGCGGATCATCGGCGGCACGCCCGCCGAGAGGTGCAGGTCCGAAGCGCTGTTCTTCACGGCGAATGCGAGCAGCTGCGCAATGTCTACGGCCATTGAGGTTCCTCGAGGGACGGCAAGCGCGACACGATCAGGCGTGCCCAGTCGAGTATAGCGGAGGGGTTGGCCTACCCATATGTTAATAGATCCACAGAATTCAGCAGACGCCGGGCGCATCGCCGGCAATCTCGCGCGCCTGCGCGCCCGGATCCGCGCCGCCGCGGCGCAGTCGGGCCGGAGTGTGGACCAGATCACACTCGTCGGCGCCAGCAAGGGCCAGTCCGCGGCCGCGATCGCGGCCGCCGTCGGGGCCGGATTGCACGATTTCGGGGAGAGCTACGTCCAGGACGCCCTGCCGAAGATGGCGGCGCTGGCGGCATCGCCCCCGCCGGGGCCCCTCGTATGGCACTTCATCGGCGGCCTGCAGGCGAACAAGACCCGCGCCGTGGCCGAGAACTTCGCCTGGGTCCACGGGGTGGACCGCCTGCGCATCGCCGCGCGGCTGTCCGGGCAGCGACCCCACTACGCGCCGCCCCTGAACGTCTGCGTGCAGGTGCGTATCGGCGCCGAAGCCGGCAAGGGTGGTGCGGAGCCGGCCGGATTGCCGCAGCTGCTGCGCGACATCGCAGCGCTGCCGCGCCTGCGACTGCGCGGCCTGATGTGCCTGCCACCGCCGGAGAGCGATCCGGTGCGTCAGCGGTACTGGCTGCACCAGCTGCGCGAGCTCTTCGAGAGCGCGAACGCGGGCGGCGCGGGGCTCGACACGCTGTCGATGGGCATGAGCGCGGACCTGGAGGCCGCGATCGAGGAAGGCGCGACGATGGTGCGCGTCGGCACCGACCTGTTCGGCCCGCGCGTGGCGCCGCCAAGCCCCAGCCATATACAATCAACACGATGACAGCTCATCGCATCGGCTTTCTGGGCGGCGGCAACATGGCCCGTGCGCTCATCGGCGGCCTCATCGGTCACGGCATGCCGGCCCTGCAGCTGAGCGTCGGCGAACCACTCGCCGAGGCCCGCGAGTCTCTGGCCCGCGAATTCAAGGTGCGGGTGAGCCCCGACAATCTCGACGCGATCGAAGGCTGCGGGCTCGTCATCGTCGCGGTGAAGCCCCAGGAGGCCGGGCCGGTGCTGCGATCGCTGGCTCCCGCGGTGCAGAAGGCCCGGCCGGTGCTGCTGTCGGTGGCCGCGGGGATACCGGTCGCCTCGCTCTCGGCCTGGGTCGGACCCGGGGTCGCCATCATCCGCACCATGCCGAATCGTCCCGCGCTGATCGGTGCGGGGGTCACCGGCATGTATGCCTCACCGGGGGTGACGCCCGAGCAGCGCGCGCTCGCCGGGGAGGTCATGCAGGCCGCGGGAGCGGCGGTGTGGGTCGAGCGCGAATCCGATCTCGACGTCGTCACGGCGTTGTCGGGCAGCGGCCCGGCGTACTTCTTCCTGCTCGCCGAACTGATGATGCAGGCGGCCGTCGGCCAGGGACTCGAGCCCGAAGCGGCGCGCCGGCTCGCCGTCGGCACCCTGCACGGCGCCGGCGCACTGGCGCACGCCTCCGACGGGGATCTCGCGCGCCTGCGCCGGGAAGTCACTTCCAGGGGCGGCACCACGCAGGCCGCGCTCGAAGCCTTCGCCGCCGCGGATCTGCCCGCGATCGTGGCCCGCGCAATGCAGGCCGCGAGCCGGCGCAGCCGGGAGCTCGCGGCGCAGTTCGGGAACGCCGCGCCTTGAACGCGATCTACTTCCTGGTCGATGCGCTGCTGTCGCTCGCGCTGTACGTGGCCCTGCTGCGGCTGCTCATGCAGTGGTCACGGGCCGATTTCCGCAATCCGGTGGCGCAGGCGGTGGTCAAGGTCACCAATCCCCTGATCATGCCGCTGCGCCGGCTGCTGCCGCCGGTCAACAGGATCGACACGGCCTCGGTGGTGACGGTGCTCATCGTCGCCGTGGTGGACGTGGTGCTGATGTACGTGGTGCGCGGCTTCGGCATGCCGCCGCCGCTGCTGCTGTTGCGCGGCGCAGCGCTCGAGATCGCCACCTCGGTGCTGTGGTTGTATTTTTACGCCATCTTCCTCTTCGCCCTGCTCGGCCTGCTCACGCAGGGCGGCTATTCGCCCATGCAGCCGCTGCTCGCGAGCCTGTGCGAACCGGTGCTCGGCCCCATCCGGCGCCTCATTCCGCCGATCGCGGGCCTGGATCTGTCACCGCTGTGGGCGGGATTGCTCATCCAGGCGGTGCTGATCCTGCTGCGCTGATCGGCCCCACCCGGTGTCCAAGCGTAAGTCCGAGGAAAACAGCCACTTGCAGCGCGGTGCTGACGCAGCACCGATTGCGGCCACGGGCTTCGCGCAGCGCCGTGGCCGCGATGTGCTGCTGCACGTCCACGTGCAGCCGCGCGCGACGCCCGAAGGCGCCGGTGGGGTGCATGCGAATCGGCTGCGACTGCGTGTCGGCGCGGCGCCGGTGGACGATGCGGCCAATGCGCGCGTCGTGAGCCTGTTGTCTGAACTGCTTGATTTACCGCGCGGTTCCATCCGGATTCTGCGCGGCCAGCATTCGCGCAACAAGGATGTCCTGCTGTGCGATGCCGGTGCAGCGCTCGGGCGGCTCGCGGGACTGGCGGACGCCGGCGCACACGCACAAACCACGCGCGCACGCAAACGCTGAAAAAAAAGGCACTTCGAGCGCACCGGCAATGCAGAAATAGCTTGCGAATGCGTCCCCATGTGCTATTTTTCGGCGCGATTCGTTATGCGCGGTGCAGTCCGCGCGCTTGGGTTACAACGTTGGAGGAGTAGCAAGACATGGCGAAAAAGGGTGGCGCACCGACGAAGTCGGAGATCCTGACTCAGATTTCCAAGGACACTTCACTGTCCCGCAAGCAGGTCAGCGGCGTGTTCGATTCACTGAGTGGCGTAATCAAGAAGAGCCTGCGCAGCAACGGCCTGTTCACGCTGCCGGGGCTCCTGAAGCTGAAGGTCGTCAAGAAGCCCGCCACGAAGGCGCGTGAGGGCGTGAATCCGTTCACCGGCGAGAAGATGACGTTCAAGGCCAAGCCCGCGAGCAAGAAGGTGCGCGTGCTGCCGCTGAAGAGCCTGAAGAGCATGGTGAATTCCTGATCCACCGACCCGGTCGGACGGCCGCGACCATCGCCCCAGGGGTGGCTCTCGGCGGGTGATTAGAATTCTCAAACGGCCCGGGTAACTTCAAGTTTTCCCGGGCCTTTGATTTTCGTTGACGAAGACCGTCACGGCATCGCGCAGCTGCGGCAGCCGGCCGTGAAAATAGTGACCGGCGCCGGGCATCACCTGGACGGTGGGCTGCGGCTGCAGATTGCGCGCCCACTCGAGCATGCGCGCAGGCTGGACCACCTCATCGGCATCCCCGTACAGCACCAGCCACGGGCATTCGGGCGCCACGCCCCCGAGATCCAGGCGATCCACCGCGGGTGCCACGAGCACCAGGCCCGCGGGCCGGACCTGCGCGCTGGCAAGCACCGCCACCGCGGCCCCGAAGGAAAACCCGGCCAGCCATGGACGCGCGTGCGGCCAGCGTTCGCGGCAGTAGCCGACCGCGGCCAGCGCATCCCGGACCTCGCCCGGGCCCCCGTCATGGGTGCCGGCGCTGGCGCCGACGCCGCGGAAATTGAAGCGCAGGCTCGGCATCCCGGCGTCATTGAAGGTTCGCGCCAGGGTGTGCACGACCTTGTTGGTCAGCGTGCCGCCGAACAGCGGGTGCGGGTGGCACACGACGGCGCAGGCCGTGGGTGTCCACGGCCCGGCGCCGGTGCCGGCAGCCGCCGGAAAGTCCACACGCGCCTCCAGGGCCCCCGCGGGCCCCTGCAGCATCAGGCTCTCCGCCGCGAGCCCCGCTGGCGGGCTCATGCGCCGGCCGGCACGGCCAGTCGCACCAGCAGGCGGTTGAGGCGCCGCACGTAGTCGGCCGGATTCACGAGCTGGCCGCCCTCGGACAGCGCGGCCTGGTCATAGAGCAACTGCGCGAGCTCCCCGAAGGCGGCATCTTCGGCGATACCCTCGAGGTGCCGGACGATGGGGTGCTCCACATTCAGCTCCAGCACCGGCTTGCTCTGCGGCACCTTCTGTCCCTGGGCCTCCAGGATACGGCGCATCGCGGCGCCGAGGTCACGCTCGCCCATCACCAGGCAGGAGGGTGAATCGGTCAGGCGAGAGGCCACGCGCACCTCTGCGACGCGCTCGCCCAGGGCGTCCCTGACGCGCTTGAACAGGCCCTCGTGCTCCTTGAGCTGTTCTTCGGCCTTGCGGGTGCGCTCGGCTTCGGGCGCGAGGCCGCCCAACTCCAG
>DATJPN010000050.1:0-5756 GCA_035506335.1 Steroidobacteraceae bacterium
TCTCCAATTTCTGGTTCGAGCGCACGCGACACATCGTGCCGAATCACTTGACCGGCCGCAGCCTCGCGCAGCTGCCCCTGGCGCCGCAGGAGCTGGCGATGCTCGAAGGCCGCGCGATCATCGTCAAACGGCTCAAGCCCCTGCCCCTGGAGGCGGTGGTGCGCGGCTATCTGATCGGCTCGGGCTGGAAGGATTACCAGCGCAGCGGCCGGGTGTGCGGCCTGGAACTGCCCGCGGGCCTGCAGCTCGCGCAGCGCCTGCCGGAACCCGTGTTCACGCCGGCCACGAAGGCCGCGGCCGGCGCGCACGATGAGAACATCTCCCTTGCCGAGGTGAGCGCCCTGATCGGCCCGCAGCTCGCCGAACAGGTGCGCTCGACGGCGCTGGCGCTGTACGGGTTCGCCGCCGAGCATGCGCGCGCGCGCGGCATCATCATCGCCGACACCAAGTTCGAATTCGGTCTCGACGCCGACGGCCAGCTCACGCTGATGGATGAGGTGCTGACGCCGGACTCCTCGCGCTTCTGGCCCGCCGACACCTACCGGGTCGGTATCAGCCCGCCGAGCTTCGACAAGCAGTACCTGCGTGACTATCTCGAAACGCTCGACTGGGACAAGCGTGCGCCCGGACCCGCGCTGCCCGCCGAAGTCATCGCGCGCACCCGCGAGAAATACCTCGAAGCCCTGCAGCGCCTGACCGCCTAGAGCGATGTCCGGCTGGATTTGGGACCGCCTGGATGCCGTGATCTTCAGCCGGGAATCCGGACGGCCGGGCCGGCTGCGGGCCCTCGCGCGCGCCGGGCGCTACCCCTACGCCGTGCTGCGCGACCTCGCCGGCGGCCAGATCAACATGCGCGCCACGGCACTGGTGTTCACCACGGTGCTGTCGCTGGTGCCATTGCTGGCGTTCAGCTTCATCATCATCCGCCAGCTCGGCGGCCACGGCGGGCAGGACCTGCAGCCGATCGTGCTGGAGTTCTTCCGCCCGGTCGGCGCCGGCGCGGATGACATGACGCGCCAGGTGCTGCAGTTCGCAGGTCGCCTGCGCCGCGGCGTGGTCGGCACGGCGGGCATCGCGCTGCTCGCGTGGTCGCTGATCGGAACCATCCAGAAGGTCGAGGACAGCTTCAATTACGTGTGGCGCGTGCCCCAGGCGCGCAGCCTCGCGCGCCGCATCGGGGAGTTCCTGAGCCTGCTCGTGGTCGGGCCGGTGCTGCTGGGCGGTTTCATCGCGCTTGCGCACACGGCGATCATCGCGGGCCCCCTGCAGCTCGCGAACTCCGTGCCGCTGGTGAGCCGCCTGCTGAACCTCGGCGTGCACCTCGCGCCCTACGCCATGGTCACGGTCCTCTTCACCTTCCTCTACAAGTTCATCCCCAACACCCGCGTACGGCTGCGTCCGGCGTTCATCGGGGCGGTGGCGGCCGGCGTGCTGTGGACCGCGGTCGGCTCGGTGTTCACGCGCTTCGTGGAATACAGCTCGCGCCTGACGCTGGTGTACGCCGGCTTCGCGGCGGTGATCGCGGTGCTGATGTGGACCTACTCGGGCTGGCTGATCCTGCTCTGCGGCGCGCAGCTCTCGTATTACATCCAGAATCCGGGCGATCTGCGCTTCGGCCTGCGCCGGCCGCATCTGTCGGCGGCGCAGCTCGAGCAGCTCGCGCTCAGCATCACCTTCCTCGTCGCCCGTCACACGCCCGGTGCGCGGCCGCGCTGCACGCCCGATGCGCTCGCCACGGACCTGGGCGTCACCGGCCTCGCGCTCGCGCCGCTCATCGCCGCCCTGGAAAGGGCGCGGGTGCTGACGCTCTGCGGCGAGGAGCTGCGCCTGGCGCGCGATCCGGCGCACCTGCCGGTCTTCGACATCCTCGAGGCCGCCCGGCAGGGGCACAGCGGCAAGCCGGTGGGCCGCGCCCTGGCGATACCCGCGGTCGGCGCCATCGTGGCGCAGGTCGATGCGGCGCGGCGCGCGAGCTGTGCCGGCCGGACGCTGCAGGAGCTCCTGGCGACGGGCACGCCGCCCGCCGGGCCTACTCGCCCGCGATCGTCAGATCGCCGATGAGCACCGAGCCTAAGTGCAGGCCGCCTCGCTCGTCCACGTCGCCGCCAACCGCCGCGATCTCCCCGAACATCTCGCGCAGGTTGCCGGCGATGGTGATCTCGTGGACGGGATAGGCGATCGCCCCGTTCTCGACCCAGAAGCCGCTGGCGCCGCGCGAATAGTCGCCGGTCACGGGGTTCACGCCCTGGCCCATCAGTTCGGTCACCAGCAGCCCGGTGCCCATCGTCCGCAACAGCTCCTCACGCGTCGGGGACCACTGCGACGAGCGGACGAAGAGATTGTGCACGCCGTCGGCATTGCCCGTGGTCTTCAGGCCGAGCTTGCGGGCCGAATAGCTGTCCAGCACGTAGCCCTGCACCACCCCGTCGATGACCAGTTGCCGGTCGCGCGTGGCTACGCCCTCGCCGTCGAACGGGCTGCTCGCGAGACCCTTCGGGACGTGCGGGCGCTCGTCGATCTGCAAAAAGGCGGGAAACACCCGCTGCCCCGCCGAGTCGAGCAGAAAGCTGCTCTTGCGGTACTGACTGCCGCCGCGGATGGCGCCGATGAAGCTGTGGATCAGGCTGCGGGCCATCTCCGGAACGAACAGCACCGATGCGCGCTGGGTCGCGAGGCGGCGCGCCCCCAGGCGCGCGATCGTGTTCTCGGCCGCACGCCGGCCGATGGCCGCCGCATTCTCGAGGTCCGCCGGATCCCGGGCGGTGGAGTACCAGAAGTCCCGCTGCATGTCCCCGTCCTCACTCGCCAGCAGCACGCAGCTGATCGAGTGGGAGCTGCTGGCGTAGCCGGCCAGGAAGCCGTGCGAGTTGCCGTACACCCGCACCCCACGCTGGTTGCCCACCGAGGCGCCTTCGGAGTTGGTGAGGCGCCGGTCGAGCGCCATGCCGGCCGCCTCGCAGCCGCGCGCCAGTTCCACCGCCTGGTCCGGATCGAGGTCCCAGCGGTGGTACAGATCGAGGTCCGGTATCTCGCGGGCGAGGTCCGCCGGGTCCGCCAGGCCCGCGCAGGCGTCCTCGGCGGTGTAGCGGGCGATGGCGCAGGCCTTCTCCACGGTGGCGCGCACGGCGGCCGCGGACAGATCCCCGGTGCTCGCCGAGCCCTTGCGCCGGCCGAAATATACCGTGACGCCGAGGCCGCGATCGCGTTGATACTCCACGGTGTCGACTTCGCCGAGCCGCACGGTGGCGGTGAGTCCGCGCTGCAGGCTCGCATCGGCCTCGCACTGGGAGGCGCCGGCGCCTCTGGCCTGCGCGAGGACCAGCTCGATGACCTGCATGAGCTCCGGGATCCGGGAGGCGTCGACTTCCTGCTGCATATGCCCTGCCGCTGCGTTGGTGCAGAATTGTAGCCCAAGGAGCAGGCTAGCCACGTGAAGCGATCGTCCCGACCCCCTCGAGAGTCAGCCGGCGGGCCTGTCTTCGAGGGCCCCAGCAAGAGCGTGCTCAAGCGCGACGCGCATCGTGCCCAGGCACTCGGCGAAGAGCTGATCGCGCTCAATGACGCGGAGCTGGCGGCCCTTGAGCTGCCCGAGCCGCTGCACGAGGCCATCGTTGCCGCCCGCGGCATCACCAGCCGCGGTGGCGGTGCGCGGCAGCGCCAGTACATCGGCAAGCTGATGCGCGATATCGACCTCACCCGGGTGCGCGAGGCCCTCGCCGCCAGGGCCGCGAGGTCCGCCCGGGAGGCGCAGCGCTTCCAGCGCGCCGAACACTGGCGCACCCGCCTGCTGGCGGGCGGCCCGGAAGCCCTGGCGGCGCTGCGCGCGGCCTACCCGGCCGCGGCTGCGGTGCAGTGGCCCGGCCTCATCGACTCGGCCCGGGCCGAAGCGCGCGCCGGGGCCGGCGGCGGCGCTTCGCGGGCCTTGTTCAGGGCGCTGCGGGAACTGCTCGGCTAGCCGCTCTCGGCTACAATGTTTGATCAAGGAGAACGGCAGTGTCAGTGTGGGTTGGCATCATCATGGGTTCGGCTTCGGATTGGGAGACGATGCGACCCGCCTCGGAAGTGCTGGATGCGCTCGGCATTGCGTACGAGGTCCGGGTGGTCTCGGCACACCGCACGCCGGACCTGCTGTTCGAGTACGCGGCCAGCGCGCGGTCGCGCGGGCTCGAAGCCATCATCGCCGGCGCGGGCGGCGCGGCGCATCTTCCCGGGATGACGGCGGCGAAAACCAGCCTGCCGGTGCTGGGCGTGCCGGTGCAGTCGAAGGCCCTGAACGGACTGGATTCGCTGCTTTCGATCGTGCAGATGCCCGCGGGGATTCCGGTGGCGACCTTCGCCATCGGCACCGCGGGCGCCACCAATGCCGCCCTGCTCGCCGCCGCCATCATTGCCAACCGGCATCCGGAGGTCCTGCCGCATCTGGAGAGCTTCCGCGCCGGGCAGACCGCCCGGGTGCTGGAACACCCGGACCCGCGCATCAGCACGCCATGACCGTCGGCATCGTCGGCGCCGGCCAGCTGGGCCGCATGCTGGCCCTCGCCGGCTACCCGCTGGGACTTGATTTCCTGTTCCTCGATCCGGCCGAGCAGCCGCCGGCCGCCGGACTCGCGCCGGTGCTCAGGAGCCCGTTCGACGATCCCGCGGCCCTGCGCATCCTCGCCGGCCGCTGCGAGGTGGTGACCATCGACTGGGAGAACGTGCCGGCGGCGGCGCTGCGCGCGCTGCAGTCGGACACCCGGGTCAGTCCCTCGCCTGCCGCGATCGCCACCGCACAGGATCGCGTCAGCGAGAAGCGGTTGTTCGAGAGACTGGGCATCGCCACGACGCGCTGGCGCGCCGTCGGCAGCCGCCGGCAGCTGGATTCGGCCGTGCGTGCGATCGGCCTGCCCGGGGTGCTGAAGACCCGGCGCATGGGCTACGACGGCAAGGGCCAGGCCGTCCTGCGCACGGCGGCCGACCTCGAGCCGGCCTGGACGCAGATGGGTGCGGTGCCCCTGCTGTACGAGGAGCTCGTGCCCTTCGATCTCGAGGTATCCGTCATCGGCGTACGGGCTCGTGGCGGGGAATGCCGGGTCTATCCGCTCAATCAGAATCTGCACGCCGGCGGCATCCTCAGACTCACCCGTGCGCCCTGCGGCAATGCGCGGCTGAACCGCCTGGCCGCCCGGCAGGTCCTGGCCGTGATGGAACACCTCGGCTACGTGGGAGTCCTCGCGATCGAGTTCTTCGTGCGCCGTGGACGCCTCATCGCCAACGAGATGGCGCCGCGAGTGCACAACTCCGGGCACTGGACCATCGAGGGCGCGGTCACGAGCCAGTTCGAGAATCACCTGCGGGCCATTCTGGGGCTGCCCCTCGGAGAAACCCGCGCCGTGGGTCACAGCGCCATGATCAATCTGATCGGCGCGATGCCGCCGCGGGAGGCGCTGTTGCGTCATCCCGGCGTGCACCTGCATGACTATGTCAAGCAGCCGCGACCCGGTCGCAAGCTCGGGCACCTGACCGTAGTGGAAGTCGATGCGGCGCGCCGCGATCGGCGCGCGCGGGCGCTCCTGGCCGAATTGGCCCCGGGGATACACATCACCTAGAATCACCGAATGTACCTGGACCTGTTCAAGCTTCGGGAATTGCCGTTCCGCCTCAGCCCGGATCCGCAGTTCCTTTACCTGAGCAAGCAGCACGCGCGGGCGAAGGCGTACATGGAGTCCACCGTCTGGTTCACGGACGGTTTCGTGGTCATCACGGGCGAAATCGGC
>DATJPN010000051.1:0-16475 GCA_035506335.1 Steroidobacteraceae bacterium
CCGCGGCATCGCCGGCGAAGGACGCCCAGCACAGGCATACCGTCCAGCCGGCCAGGGCACCGACACGTGATCGAAGCATATCGCCCCCCCCCTCGCGAACCTTGCGGACCGCCTTCTTTTCATTATACCCGTCGCCGCGGCGGGCACCGCGGTCGATACGTATCACTACGCACGGGCGCTCCCGCCCCGGCATTGGTAGCATCGACACGGGAGTTATCGGCGGAGAGCAACAATGACCCAACCCTTTCCCAAATCACCCACCTTCATGACCATCGACGAACCGTTCCGGTTCGAGGGTGACCTGTTCGACCTGGAGGTGATCGAGGGCCGGATCCCGGCCGAACTGTCCGGCACCTTCTTCCGCGTCGGTCCGGATCAGCAGTTTCCGCCGAAGATGGGCGATGCGAATCCCTTCAACGGCGACGGCATCGTCTCGGCCTTCCGCTTCAAGGACGGGCACGTGGACCTGCAGCACCGCTTCGTGCGCACCCACCGGTTCAATGCCGAACGCGCCGCGCGCCGCGGCCTGTTCGGGCACTACCGGAACCCCTTCACCGACGATGAGAGCGTCAAGGGCATCCAGCGCACGGTGTCGAACACGAACGTGGTGCCGCACAACGGCATGCTGCTGGCGATGAAGGAGGACGGCCCGCCCTACGCCATGGACCCGAAGACGCTCGACACCCGGCAGCTGTGGGACTGGAACGGCCAGATGACGGCGACCACCTTCACGGCGCATCCGAAGATCGAGCCGCATACGGGCGACCTCGTCGGGTACGCCTACGCGGCCAAGGGCGAGGCCACCCGTGACATCGCCTTCTACACCTTCGACAAGCATGGCCGGAAGACCCGCGAGATCTGGTTCCAGGGTCCGCACGCCGCCATGATCCACGACTGCGGCATCAGCGAGAACTACATCGTCCTGCCGATCATGCCGCAGCTGATGGATCTGGAGCGCATCCGGCGCGGCGGCATCCTGTTCCAGTGGGAACCGACCGTCGACCAGGTCTACGTGGTGATCCCGCGCGACGGCACGGCGGCGGACATCCGCTATTTCCGCGCGCCGAACGCCATGCCCGGGCACGTCATCAACGCCTTCGACGAGGGCGGCAAGGTCTACCTCGACCTGCCCGTGGCCAGCGACAACGTGTTCTGGTTCTTCCCCGACGCCAAGGGACATGCGCCGGCACCGTCGGACCTGCGCACCCAGGTCACGCGCTGGTGCTTCGACATGAACAAGAAGGGCGATACGCCGAGCGCCACGGTCATCGCCGAAATCACCGCCGAATTCCCGCACATCGACGACCGCTACATCGGCCGTCCCTATCGCTATGCCTTCATGCAGGCCACCGATCCGACCAAGCCGTACGACGCCTCGAGGGCGGGGCCCATCATGGGGTTCTTCTTCAACACCTATCTGACCATGGACATGACCACGGGCAAGAGCAGGAGCTGGTTCGCCGGCGACACCTCGAGCACCCAGGAACCGGTGTTCGCGCCCCGTAGCGCCACGGCTCCCGAAGGACAGGGCTATGTGATGGGCGTCGTGAACCGCCGCGCCGAACATCGCAGCGACCTGGTGATCCTCGATGCCCAGCGCATGGACGAAGGTCCGGTCGCCACGATCCGGATCCCGGTGCGGTTGAAATACGGGATTCACGGCAACTGGGTGCCGGATCCCCCGGCCTGAGAATCGACCCTCCTCCCCGGGGCAGACCGTGGCCCCGGGGCATTACATGTAATGCTTGACAGCGTGACATGTAACTGGCAAAGTGCCGCCCCATAGCGTTACCAGTAACGGCTCACTCAGGGAAGCACATTGACCAGGGACGGGAACCGGAGGCGACAACAGACGCGCCGCCAGAAACTGCGGGAGGAAGGCCTCGTCATGCGCGAGGTCTGGATCCAGCCCCAGCACGCCCCGGTTCTGCTCAAGGTCGAGAAGCTGCTCCGAAAGCCGAATGCCCACCCGCTCATTCACGCTTTGAAAGGGGTTAGCGCCGCCATGTCAACCGGACCCGTCACCACCCAAACGCTGCTGGCGGACCTGAAGTCCGGCCAGCTCGCCGTCTCGGATCGCTTCACCTTCTCGCTCGTCGAGGGCCTGGAGCCCGTGATCCAGGCGGTCGCCCACGACTTCGGGGATGTGAACGTCTATATCGCCGTGACCGGGGAAATCGCGATCGCCCAGGCGACCCTGTTTCCGGTGGCCCGCGTCCGCGATACGGCGCGGCTCAACGACCGGATCCTGCGCACCGAGAAGCTCTTCGACCTCGCGAACATCTCCATCGATGCCCATCCCGACGGGGCCGAGTTCTACGTGATCTACGGCGCCCTGCGCGCGACCTCCGCGCTCGCCGACGTCGAATTCGAGATCGACACCCTCGCCCGCAACGCGGTGGACGCCGCGGCTGCGTATCGCGAGTTCCTGAAGTAATCCGGGAGAGCCAACATGTCAGGTGTATTGACGAAACTGTGGACCGCCCTGCGCGGCGCCGCCAACGAAGCCGGCGAGGCCGCCGTGGACGTGAACGCCACGCGCATCCTCGACCAGGAGATCCGTGATGCCGACGCCGAGCTGCGCGAGGCGCGGGTTGCCCTGGCCGGCATGATGGGCAAGCAGACCGTGGAGCGCAATCATCTCGCCGAGAAGCAGGCGAAGCTCGAGGAGTACGCAGGCTACATCCGCCAGACGCTCGCGAAGCAGAAGGCGGCGCAGAGCGCCGGCCAGAGCGCCGAGAGCGCGAAGCACGACGAGCTGGCGCAGGAAGTCGCGGCCAAGTACGCCGAGCAGGAAGCGCTGATCAAGGCCAGCAACAACGTCATCGAGGAGTACGGCAAGAACATCGACGTGCTCAGGCAGAAGATCACGGCCGGCGAGACCGCGATCCGTACGCTCAAGCAGCGTGCCGACACCGTCAAGGCCAAGCAGCATGTCATCAGGGCCTCGGCGGCGGTGGCGGCCGCGAGCTCCAGCACCGACTCCCGGGCGCGCAGTGCCCTCGACAGCCTCGAGCGCATCGAGAAGCGCCAGGAGGAGGCCCTCGCCCAGATGGACGCCGCGAATACGCTCGCCGAGGAGTCCTCGGGCGAGGCGCTCGAGGAACGGCTGCGCAAGGCCGGGGTCATTCCGGGCGCGAGTGCGGCGAGCGACGTGCTCGCGCGCTTCAAGAGCGAAGCCTCCCCGCCCGGGGCCTCCGGATGAGCTTCGGGACCCTGATCGAGGTGCTCGCGCGCGACGCGAAGCAGCGTCTGACCGCGGCACGCCCGCGCGCGCAGCTGCCGCCGGAGCCGCTGAAGCTGCGCCGGGGCGGCTTCGTCGAGATCGACCCGCTGCCCTACCGGATGCTGCAGGGACGCGCGAACTTCGAGGTCGGGGAGTGCGCCCAGCCGATCGCCGCGCGCGGACTCGTCGACCTGAACGGCAGCTGGCTGCACCGCTACTACTTCGACGACGACGAGACCTGGCTGCAGGTCAAGACCGACGGCGGAACCGGCGACGATGACGTGTCGGAGTGCATCCTGTGGCAGTACTGGGATGCCGTGACGCCGGCCAGCCGGACCGAGCTCGCCGCCATCGCCGGCGCCAACAGTGAGATCGGCCTGCCCACCTACGAGGTCGGCGCCTTCCTCTACGACCGCGTGTGGGGCGCCGCCCGGGGGCAGACCGAGCTCATCCCGTTCATCGAGCAGGTGTTCGACCGCAGCGACACGGTGGCGAGCCGCAACTGCCACCACTACGCGATGCTCTACCGGCGCCTCATCGAGGCCAGCAGGCGGGCCGAATACGTGCTGATCTCCGTCGAGGAGATGCCGGACAGCCTCCAGGTCGTCACCTCCATCGGCGTCGACCTGAACCCGGCCGATCTCACCGTGACCTGAAGGAACCGGAACATCATGTCGCACCCCTGGGCACTCTCCTTCGTCGGCCTGCCGGCCTTCCTCGGCTACTTCGCCACGGCCATCGTGCTGCTGGTGCTGTTCGGTTACATCTATTCCCATCTCACGGCCCATGACGAGTTCGCGCTCATCCGCAAGGGCCAGGCGGCCGCGGCCATCGCGCTCGGCGGTTCGCTGCTGGCGTTCGCGCTGCCGCTGTGCAGCGCCATCGTGCATGCGGCCTCGCTCGTCGACTTCGTGATCTGGGGCCTCATCGCGATGCTGATCCAGGTCATCACCTTCTTCGGGGTTCGGGTCGTTCTGCAGAACCTGTCGCAGCGGATCAGCAACAACGAGGTGTCGGCGGGCCTGTTCGTGGCGCTGACGTCGCTGGCGGTCGGTGCGATTAACGCGGCGTGCATGACGCCGTGATTCGCGGCAGGCCATAACAAATCGTTCCGGGGGGCACTGATGAAACGTTCACGATCGATCGAGCTGGTGCTGATGGGGACCGTGCCGCTGCTGCTGTCGGCGTGCGACCAGCCCTCGCCCCCGGCCCCGCCGGCGCCGCCGCCGCAGGCTTCGGTGGCCTACCATGACCTCGCCCAGTGCATCGCCGACGGCAAGGTCGGCGCGGACATCTGCGAGAAGGCGTATGCGGATGCGGTGCAGGCGCAGTACCGGGATGGCCCGCGTTTCGACTCGCAGGGCGAGTGCGAGGCGCAGTACGGCTACGACCAGTGCCATCACGTGCAGACCGCCTCCGGAGGCTGGTTCATGCCGGCGCTGGCCGGGTTCATGATCGGCCGCGCGCTGGGCGACCACCACTACTACAACTATGGCTACGGATACGGCGGCGGCTTCGGCCAGCCCCTGTACCACTGGCGCGCGGACCGGGCGCAGTGGCGCACGGCCTCCGGCGCCGGCTTCGGCGGCGAAGCGCGCGGCCCGGGCATGAGCGTCGCCGAGACGCTGTCGCGGGGCGGATTCGGCATGAGTTCCGCGGCCCGCGCGAGCTGGGGCGGCTGAGGCCGCGCCGGCGCTTCGAGGAGACCCGCCGGTGCAACGCGTGGTGATGACCGAACGCCCCGGATGGCGCGCGCAGGCCGAGGCGCTCGGATTCCGCTTTCATTCCATCGGCGGTGAAGTCTACTGGGATGAATCGGCGCACTACCGCTTCACCCTGGCCGAAATCGAGACGGGCATCGAGGCGCCGACGCAGGAGATCCATGAACTGTGCATGGACCTCGTGAGCCGCGCGGTGCGCGACGAAGAGTACCTGCGCCGGCTCGCCCTCCCGGAACGCTTCTGGGAGCTGATCCGCGACTCCTGGACTCGCGGCGATCCGCACCTCTACGGGCGCATGGATTTCGCCTGGGACGGTCAGCAGCCGGCGAGGCTCTTCGAACTGAACTACGACACGCCGACATCGCTGTACGAAGCGGCCGTGTTCCAGTGGATCTGGCTGCAGGAATGCATCGAGGCGGGCCGACTGCCGCCCGAGGCGGACCAGTTCAATTCCCTGCAGGAAAAGCTGGTGCTCGCCTTCTCGCTGCTGCGGCCGCAAATCCGCGGCCGGATGCACTTCGCGTCGGTTCGCGACTCCGTCGAGGACCGGGCCACCGTCGATTACCTCGTCGACCTGGCCCACCAGGCGCAGATCCCGACCACCTACCTCGCCATGGAGGACATCGGGTGCACGGCCGATGGCCGCTACACCGACCGCGACGACAACCTCATTGAAACGATCTTCAAGCTCTATCCCTGGGAGTTCCTGTTCGCGGACGAGTTCTCGCAGTACCTGCGATCCTCCGCCACGACCTGGTTCGAACCGCCCTGGAAGTCGATCCTGTCGAACAAGGGGGCGCTCGCGCTGCTGTGGGAACTGCATCCGGGGCATCCGAACCTGCTGCCGGCCTTCTTCGAGAGCGGCGCGGATGCGCAGGCGTCCCTGCCCCCGGGCTGGGTGCGCAAGCCCCTCTTCTCACGCGAGGGCGCGAACGTGGAACTCGTGACCCCACAGGGCGAGCGCGTCGCGGCGCCCGGTCCCTATGGCGACTTTCCCTTCGTACGCCAGGCGTTTCACCCGTTGCCGAGATTCGCGGACAGCTACGCGCTGATCGGCAGCTGGGTCATCGGCGATCAGCCGGCCGGCATCGGCGTCCGCGAGGATCGCTCGCTCATCACCCGCGACACCGCCCGCTTCGTCCCGCACGTCATCCTCTAGATTCCGCTACGATGACGCCTCATGGCGTCCTCGTATCTGCTCCGTCTGCTGTTGGCTCTGCTGCCGTGCCTGGTGGGGGTGGCCGCGGCACTCTCGCCCACCCGGGCCGTCGCGGACGAGGGCCTGTGGACCTTCGACAACTTCCCGTCCGCGGCCGTCAAGGCCCGATACGGCGTCGACATCGACCAGGCCTGGCTGGACAGAGTCCGCGGCGCCGCCGTGCGGCTCTCGACCGGCTGTTCGGCGTCCATCGTCACCGCCGACGGCCTGGTCCTGTCCAATCATCACTGCGTCCGCAACTGCGCGCAGCAGCTCTCGACACCGCAGCAGGATTTCGTCAAGGACGGCTTCCTGGCCGCGGGCCGCGCGGGCGAGAAGACCTGCGCCGGCATGGTCGCCGAGGTGCTCTCCGGCATCGTCGACGTCAGCGCGCGCGTGACGGCGGCAACGGCGCGCAGGACGGGTGAGGACTTCATCAAGGCGCGCGATGCCGAAATCGCCGCCGTGGAGAAGCAGGGCTGCGCGGGCCAGGAGCAGCGCTACCGCTGTCAGGTAGTCACGCTGTACCAGGGCGGCCGCTACCAGCTCTACACCTACCGCAAGTACTCCGACGTGCGGCTGGTGTTCGCGCCCGAGGGCGAGACCGCCTTCTTCGGCGGCGATCCGGACAATTTCAATTTCCCGCGGTACGACCTCGACTGCTCCTTCGTGCGCCTCTACGAGGACGGCAAGCCGGTCGCGACGCCGGGCCACCTGCGCTGGAGCACCGAAGCACCCCGGGACGGCGCCCCGGTGTTCGTCGCGGGCAATCCGGGCACCACCCAGCGGCTGCTGACCGCGGATCAGCTCGCGACGCTGCGCGATGTCGCCCTGCCGGAGACGTTGATCCTGTATTCGGAGCTGCGCGGCCGGCTGCTGCGCTTCACGAGCGAGAGCGCCGAACACGCCCGCATCGCCAACGACCTGCTGTTCAGGACCGAGAACTCGTTCAAGAACTTTCGCGGCCAGGAGCAGTCGCTGGTCGAGCCGGGGCTGATCATCGCCAAGCGCGCCGCGGACCGGGAGCTGCGCGCACGCGCCGCCCGCGATCCGAAGCTCGCCGGGCTCGGCAATCCCTGGGCTGACATCGCCCGCGCACAGGAGCCTCTGAAGGCGATCTACCGGCGCTATACCCTCACGGAGAGCCGTGCCGGACTCGGGTCCAACCTGTTCGGTTATGCCCGCGCCCTGGTGCGCGCCGCGCAGGAGCGCGTCAAGCCCAACGGCGAGCGGCTGCCCGAGTACACGGACAGCCGCCTGGCGCTGCTCGCGAAGCAAGTGCTCGATCCCGAGCCCGTCTATCCCGATCTCGAGCAGCTCACGCTGGGTTTCTGGCTCTCGAAGCTGCGTGAAGGCCTGACCGTCGACTCCCCCGATGTCCGCACCTTCCTGGTCAAGGACTCGCCGGAGACGCTCGCGGCGCGGCTCGCCGGCTCCCGACTGGGTGATGCGGCGATCCGCAAGGCGCTGTGGGACGGCGGGCTCGCGGCGGTCACGGCCTCGGACGACCCGATGATCCGCTTCGTGCTGGCCACCGATGCCACGAGCCGCGCCGTGCGCCGGCAGTACGAGAACGAGGTCTCCGGGCCCGTGTCGCAGGCCGCGCAGAAGATCGCCCGCGCGCGCTTCGCGATCTACGGCACCCGCGTCTATCCCGATGCCACCTTCACGCTGCGCCTTTCGTACGGCAAGGTCACCGGCTGGAGCGATCACGACACAGCCGTGCCGCCGTTCACCCGTTACGCCGGACTGTGGGAGCGGACCACCGGCCAGTTTCCGTTCGCGCTCACGCCCCGCTGGCAGGACGCCCGGGGCCGCGTCGATCAGGGCACGGTGCTGGACTTCGCCAGCGACAATGACATCGTCGGCGGCAATTCCGGTTCACCGGTCATCGATGCGCAGGGCCAGGTCGTCGGCGCGATCTTCGACGGCAACATCCACAGTCTCGGTGGCGTCTTCGGCTTCGACGGCCGCGTCAATCGCGCCGTCAGCGTCTCCACTGCCGCCATCACCGAGGCCCTGGGCAAGGTCTACGGTGCGCAGGCGCTGGTGGCCGAGCTCACCGCGCGGGACTAGTGGTCCGTCGGCGCGAGGAAGCGCCGGAAGAAGACCGCAAAGACGAGGATGGCAATGGTGCCGATGGCCATCAGCCCCGCATGCAGCAGCCAGAATGACGAAGCCCGCATGGACTCCAGGAAGCCACCGAGCCGCCCGACGGCCATGTTCGCGACGAACAGGTGCAGGTAGTAGACGCCGATCATCAGCCCAGCCACGGCCGGTGGTGCCGCCCGCGAGAACAACGCCAGTCCCACCGGGAACACCATGGCGAAACCGACGTCGTTGACGACGTGGAATCCGAGGGCCCAGACGAGGGAGATCTTCTGTCCCGTGGCCTGCTCCGTCGCGCTGGCTGCCGCCAGGACCAGCGGCGCGAAGGTGGCGATCGCGGCGCCGATCACCACCTTCACGATTTCATCCGGTTCCCGGCGCTTGCGGCTCCAGATCCGCCAGAACGCGACCACCCCGATCATCGTGACGGTGGAAATCAGGGAGTCGAAGGAAATCAGCCAGGTCACCGGCAGTGAATGACCGAAGAAGGTCAGCCCGTAGTGCGCGTCGCCCCAGACGAGATAGGCATTGAAGATCTCCTGGTTGCCGAGGGATGCCAGCGCCAGCAGCGGAATGAGGCTCGCGAGCAGGACGATCGTGATCCAGTCGGAGCGGGTGAGCCCCGGGCGCACCGCCGCCCCGGGCGCCGCGCGGGCGCGGGAGCTGTCGGCCGGCAGCCAGCGCCGCCCGGCAAGGTAGACGATGAGGCCGAACACCATGCCGACGCCCGCGGCACCGAATCCCCAGTGCCAGGCCACTTTCTGGCCGAGGGTGCCGCACACGAGCGGGGAGATGATCACCGCGATCTGGATCCCGAGCAGGTAGATCTGGAAGGCATCCGCCCGGCGCAGGTCGCCCGGGCCGTAAAGCTCGCCGACCTGGCTCGCGATATTCCCCTTGAAGCAGCCCACGCCGACGAGCAGGCAGGCGAGCGCCGCGAGGAAGGAGAATTCGAAGGCCATCAGGAAATGGCCGACGGCCATGAGGGTCGCGCCGATCGTCACGGTTGCGGTGCGGCCGAGCACCCGGTCGGCGAGCACCCCGCCGGCGACCGGTGTCAGGTACACCCCGCCCGCGTACAGGCCGAAGATGACCGACGCCAGCGCTCCCGGCGAGAGCGGCCCGTAGACGTGCTCGATGGCCGCGCGGAAGGCGGCGAATCCGGCGACATGCTCGACGTGCCCGGGCAGGAGCAGCTGCTGGCCCATGTACAGCACGAGCAGGGCCTGCATGCCGTAATAGGAGAATCGCTCCCAGGCCTCCGCGAACACCAGGTAGGCGAGCCCGCGCGGATGGCCGAGGATGGCGTGCGGCTCCGGCACGCGCGGGGCGACCACGCTGGTATTCATTGCGCCTGCAGCGCCTCGATCTCGTCCATCAGATGATTCATGCGGGCGACGAGCGCCTGGTAGGGCGCCGGGGTCGCCATGTCGATGCCCGCGCGCTTGTAGAGTTCGTAGGCATAGTCCGACCCACCCGCCTTCAGCATCGCGAGGAAACGTTCGCGCGCCGCAAGATCGTTGCGCACGATCGAATCGGTGAACGCCGCGGCGCCCGCCATCGACGTCGCGTATTGCCACACATAGAAGTCGTAGTAGAAGTGCGGCACATACGCCCACTCCATGCAGTACGCCGGATCGATCTTCATGACACCCTCGGCCTCGCCGTAGTAGTGCCGCACGAGCGTGCAGTACAGGTCGGTGAGCCGGGCGCCGGAGAGCGGCTTGCCCTTCTCCAGCTCTTCGTGGATGGTGGCCTCGAACTGGGCGAACATCACTTGGCGGAAGAAGGTGGTGCGGATCGACTCGAGGCCCGCCCCGAGGTAGTAGAGTTTCTCGGCCTTGCTGCCGGCGTGCGCGACCATGTAGTCGTTGAGCAGCATCTCGTTCGCGATCGATGCCGACTCGGCGACGAAGGTCGGGTAGTTCGAGGTCTCATAGGGCTGCACGGCGTTCGCGAGCTGCGTATGCACCGCGTGGCCCCATTCGTGCGCGAAGGTCGAGAGCGACTCGTAGTCGTCGTTGTGGTTCAGCAGCAGGTACGGATGCACCCCGTACGCCGACCCGTTCATGTAGGCTCCGGTCGCCTTGCCCGGGTGCGGCAGCACGTTCATCCACTGTCCGTCGAATCCCTTGCGCAGCAGCGCGAGGTACTCCGGACCCATCGGGGCGAGCGCCTCCAGGGTGATCCTTTCCGCGTCCGCGACCGAGAAATGCGGCGGGGAGGACAGTTCGAACATCGACGGATAGTTGTCGTAGTAGGCGAGCTCGTCCTTGATGCCGAGGCGCGCGCGGCGCATCCGCAGATACCGGTACAGCGTCGGCAGTCCCGCGTTGGCCTGTTCGACGAGGGTCCGGTAGACGGACTCCGGCATGTTCGACTGGAACAGCGATGCGGCGAGAGCACTGTCGAAGTGCCGTTGCCGGGCGGTGAACACATCGCCCATGACCTGCGTCGTGAGCGTGGCCCCGGCAGTCCCCCGGTAGCGCCTCCAGGTGCCCCAGAACGCGTCGAACACCTGCTTGCGCTCCTGGCGATCGTCCGCCTGGCGATATTTTTCGTACGCCGGCTCATCCAGCCGCACCACCTTGCCGTCGGGCAGCCTGATCCGGGGATACTGCATGTCGGCATTGGCGAGCTGGCCGTGGATCGCATCGGGCTGCGCGAGGATGTCCCCCGCCGCCGCGAGGACCTGCTCCGCTTCGACCCCGAGCAGGTGCGGCGCCGAGCGCAGCGTGTCGTTCAGATAGAAGCCGAAACGAGCCTTCAGATCCTTCCTCGCGTCCAGGAATCCCCGGATCTTCGCGCCACCCGCGGCGATGATCTCCGGTGCCATCCAGGAGGTCTGTTCGCCGATGAACGTGGCGAGCGACTGGGCCTGCTGGCGGCGCTCCTGATCCGGGGCGCTGCGCAGGTCTTCGTCCCCTTTGAGCGTCGCATAGGTGGAGAGGCGCGCCGCTTCCCTGTTCACGGCGGAGATCGCATCCAGAGCCGTGAACAGGGAGTCGGCGCTGGCGCCCAGCGTTCCGCGGTAGTGGGCGAGCGCCGCGGCGGCCGTCCGGGTCTTCGCGTACGCGGCGCTCCATGCCGCGGGCGTGGCATACAGATCGGTGAGGTCCCACATCGTCGCGACACCGGGGCTCGCCGCCACCGGCGGCGACGCACCCGTGCTCGTGCCCGTGCACAGTCCGAATGCCAGGAGCAGCGCCGCTCCCCAGGAGCGGTTCCGTTCGGCAACGTCGCGAAAAGTGGCGTAAAACACTTTGAGTCTCCGGTGAGGACGCGGTCGCAGGGAGCATATAGGGCCCGCCTCGCGGTCGTCGAGGCCCCCGGCAGACTGTAGAATGCCGGCCCCATGGCAAGGCGCTCCCGCTTCATCGGCGTGCTGGTTCTGGCAGCCGCCTGCACCGCGGGATGCAGTGCTGCTCCCCGGGCACCCGCCTCCGGCTGGCAGGACACGTTCACATCGCGCCTGGAGGCGCTGGCGCTGCTGCAGTCCCTGAACGCCGATCTGCTCTCGCACGACAGCGCGACCCTGACGCTGGACCGATGGTGCGCCACCCACCACCTGGCCGATCCCGCGACCATCACCGCCGAGCGGGTGCGTGATGTACAGAAGCCCGCGACCGCGGCGCAGCGGGAGCTTCTGCATGTCGGTCCGGCCGAACCCCTCGGATACCGCAGGGTGCGGCTGCACTGTGGCCGCCACGTCCTGTCCGAAGCCGACAACTGGTACGTTCCCTCGAGGCTGACCCCGGACATGAACGATGCCCTGGATCACAGTGACATCGCCTTTGGCCGCGCCATCCAGGCGCTGCGCTTCCAGCGCCATACCCTGTCGGCCGTGCTGCTGTGGTCGCCGTTGCCGCAAGGGTGGGAAATGGCGCCTGCGGCACGCGCCGGGAAGCGGGGTGCGCTCGACATCCCGGCCTACGTCCTCGAGCACACCGCGGTGCTCGCCCTGCCGGACGGGACGCCGATCAGCACGCTGACCGAAACCTATACGGCCGAGGTGCTGGCCTTTCCGGAGCCGCCGCTCGGCGCGGGCATCGCCTTGAGCAGATAGGAGACGATGTCGTCGAGGCTCCTGAGCTTCTCGTAGTCGGATTCCGGGATGCTGACCTTGAATTGCCGGTTGATCGAGATGAGGAAATTCAGGAAGTCGATGGAATCCAGATCGACCTGCCGGCGCAGCGGCTCCGCGGCGTCGAGCTCGCCCGGATCGACCTCGGGAGCCACGCGTTGCAGGAGGCCGATCAGATCGCTGCGCAACTGCCGTTCATCCATCGTCGTTCCTCAGAGTTTTTCCGGATGCTGCAGGCGCTCGCCGATATCGGCGAGAAAGCGCGCCCCGGCGTGGCCGTCACTCACCCGATGGTCGGCGGCCAGCGTGATCGTCACGACCGGCATCGCCACGACGGCGCCGTTGCTCACCCAGGCGCGCTCCCGCACCTGGCCGATCCCGACGAGCGCCACCTGCGGCGCATAGATGACGCCATGGACGGCGCGGACACTCTCGTCGCCGAGGCTCGTGAGCGTGATGGTCGGATCCGCCAGTTCGTCGCGCCGCAGTTTCCCCGCACGGGTGCGCGCCACCAGATCCGACAGGTCGCGCATGATTTCGGTGACCGACTTCTGCTCGGCCGAATGGATCGCCGGAGCGATGAGCCCGCCGCCGCGCAACGCGATCGCCATGCCGACGTGAACCGGGGCGCTCGGCCGGAATTCGTCGGCGACATAGAATCCGTTCATGTCCGGGTGCCGTCGCGCGGCTTCCGCGACCGCGCGGATGAACAATGCGGCGAGCAGGATCCGCTCGGTGATCGGCCTGCCGAGATTCGTGGTGCGCAGCCACTCGGTCGCGGCGGCGAGCGGAACATCGTCGGTCTGGTAGTAGTGGGGGATCTCGCGCTTCGAGCGGCTCATCGCGGCCGCGATGAGCCGGCGCATGTCGGCGGCGCGATCACGGCCCGGGCGCGCCTGTGCCGCGGCCTCGACGTCCTTCAGGGTGACGGCCCCGTCCGGTCCGGTGCCCTGTATCGAATCCAGCGACACCTTGAGTTCATCGGCCCGGCGTCGGGCCGCGGGCGAAACGGGCCGGCGGGCGGCTGCCGGGGGCGCGGTCACGGCGGGCGGGGGTGCCGGGGCTGCGGGGACGCGTGCCGGCGGTATCGATGCGGCGTTCTCGCCGGGTTCCAGGAGCCGCAGCATCGGCGTGCCGACCTTCATGGTCCGCCCGGGTTCGACCAGCAGATCGAACACCTTGCCCGAATGCCAGCACTCGACATCGAGCGCGGCCTTGGTGGTGTCGACCACGGCCAGGATGTCCCCTTTGCTCACCTCATCGCCGGGGTGCACGCGCCATTCGAGCAGCGTGCCTTCATCCATGTCCGCGCCCAGCGACGGCAGTTTGACCTCGATCATGGGGCGGCCCCGGCTACGCCGACGAGGCGGCGGGCGGCCTCAACGATGGCCGGCGTCCGGGGCAGCGCGGCTTCCTCCAGGTGGCGCGCGTAAGGCACGGGCACTTCGGCGCCGCAGAGCCGCTGCACCGGCGCATCGAGCTCGAAGAAGGCCTGTTCCATGATCCGCGCGCTGATCTCCGCGGCGAGGCTCCCGCTGCGCCATTCCTCATCGACGATCAGCACCCGGTGGGTGCGCCGCACGGAGGCGCAGATCGTCGCATCATCCAGCGGCCGCAGGACCCGCAGATCGATGACCTCGGCCTCGATGCCTGCGCGCGCCAGCTCCTCGGTGGCACCGAGGACCGGGTTCAGCATGCCGCCGAAGGTGACCACGGTGAGGTCCCGTCCCGGCCGGCGGATCCGGGCGTGCCGGATGTCGGCGCCCGCGCCGGGTTCGAGCGGGCCCTCGACGTTGTAGAGCAGGGCGTGCTCGAAGATGATGACCGGATCCTCCTCCTGCAGCGCGGGCCACAGCATGTCCCGCGCATCCTCGACCGTCGCGGGCGCCAGGACCCGCAGGCCCGGAACGTGGGCATACCAGCCCTCGAGACTGTGGGAGTGCTGGGCGGCGAGCTGCCGGCCGGCGCCGGTGGCCATCCTCACCACGAGCGGCACATGGAACTGGCCGCCCGACATGTGGCGCAGGGACGCGGCGGTGTTGACCAGCTGATCGAGCGCCAGCAGGCTGAAGTTGACCGTCATGATCTCGACGATCGGACGCATGCCGCCGAGGGCGGCGCCGATGCCCGCGCCGACGAACCCGAGTTCCGACAGCGGCGTGTCACGGATCCGCTCCGGTCCGAACTCCGCGAGCAGACCCTTGCTGACCGCGTAGCTCCCGCCGTACATCCCGACGTCCTCGCCCATCAGGAACACGCGCGGATCCCTCTGCAGCGCCTCCCGCAGGGCCTCACGCATCGCGTCCCGGTATGTGACGCGCGGGCTCACGAGGCGGACACTTCCGCGGCTCGCACGTCCTTGTACAGATCTGCCACCGGCTCGGGTGCCGAACCTTCCGCAAACGCGATCGCCTCCTTGAGTTCGGCCTCGGCCCGGCTCTCCAGCCCTTCGAAGTCCGCCTCGCTGAACAGTCCCTGGCGCTTCAACTGGTCGGTGAAGCTGTGCAGCGGACCGCGCTTCTTCCACTCCTCGATCTCCGCCTTGTCGCGATACAGGTCCGGGTCGTACATCGAGTGGGCGCGGTAGCGGTAGGTGCGAAACTCGACGAACTGCGGCCCGCGGCCGGCCCGCACCTCATCGGCCGCGGCCAGCGCCGCTTCGCGCACCGCGACGACGTCCATGCCGTCGGCACGGTGAGTCGGCATCCCGTAGCTGGCCGCCTTGATGCACAGGTCGGTCTGCGATTCCGAACGCGCCAGGGCCGTGCCCATGGCGTAGAGGTTGTTCTCGCAGCAGAACATCACCGGCAGTTTCCACAGTGCCGCGAGATTCATGGATTCGTGAAATACGCCTTCGGCGACGGCGCCGTCACCGAAGAAACAGGCCGTGACGCGCGTCCTGCCCTGCATGCGATCGGCCAGCGCCAGGCCCACGGCCATGGGCAGGCCGCCCCCGACGATGGCATTGCCGCCGTAGAACCGCGTCGCGGCGTCGAAGAGGTGCATGGACCCGCCGCGGCCGCGGCAGCAGCCGGTGGACTTGCCGAACATCTCGGCCATGATGGTCCGGGCCGGCATGCCGCGCAGCAGCGCATGGGCGTGCTCGCGGTAGGTGGCGACCACGGCATCGTCGGGCTGCAGCACCGGCAGCGCGCCCACGGCCACCGCTTCCTCGCCGATGTACAGATGCAGGAAGCCGCGGATCTTGCCCTCGCCGTAGAGCTGCGCGCAGGCCTCCTCGAAACGGCGGATGCGCAGCATCTGCCACACGAGCTCGAGACACTGCTCGCGCGGATACGTCACCGGATTCACGCACCGCCCTCCAGCATCGAGGTGTCGCCTTGCGGAAGGCCGAGTTCGCGCGCGCGCAGCAGGCGGCGCATGATCTTGCCGCTGCGGGTTTTCGGCAGGTCGGTGACGATCTCGATCTGCTTCGGCGCGATGGCCGCACCGAGCCTCTTGCGCGCATGCGCCATCAGGCGATTGCGCAGCGCCTCATCCGGTGCGACGCCTGCCTTCAGGGATACGAAGGCCTTGACGGTCTCCCCGACGATCGGGTCGGGGATGCCGATGACCCCGGCCTCGGCGACCGCGGGATCTTCCATCAGCACGCTTTCGACCTCGAAGGGTCCGATCAGGTGCCCGGCCGACTTGATGACGTCATCGGCGCGGCCGACGAACCAGTAGTAGCCTTCGGCATCCCGCCGCGCGAGGTCGCCGGACAGGTACCAGCCGTCGACGAAGCATTTTCGGTAACGCTCGTCCTCGTGAAGGTAGGCCCGGAACATCGAGGGCCACCCCGGCACGATGGCCAGCTCCCCCTCGACGTCCGGGCTGTCGATGCGCTCGATGTGCCCGCCGTCGAGCCGCACGATCGCGGTCGTGACGCCCGGCAGCGGCCGCCCCATCGATCCGGGCTTGATGTCCTGCCCGAGGGTGTTGCCGATGATGATGCCGCCGGTTTCGGTCTGCCACCAGTTGTCGTGAATCGGCAATCCGAGGGTCTCGAGCCCCCACCAGACCGCTTCCGCATTCAGCGGCTCACCGACGCTCGCGACGAATCGCAGTGCCGGACGCGGGTATCGTCGGGCCGGCTCCGGGCCGGCTTTCATCAGCATCCGGATCGCCGTCGGCGCC
>DATJPN010000052.1:0-12869 GCA_035506335.1 Steroidobacteraceae bacterium
CGACGCGAAGTAGGCCGCCTCGAGCTGGCGGTGATAGTCGCGCCGCTGCGTCTCGAACTTCTCGTGCGAGACGTGGACGAAATCCAGCTTCAGCCTGCGCCCGATCCGCACCCCGGCCTTGCCCCGCAGGTGATTCAGCGCCCGCAACCGCGCCGGAGTGACCTTCAGCCATCCGGCGTAGTATCCGAGAGTCTCGGTCGCGGCCACGACGATGGTGTCGTCGGGGGCCACCGAATAGTCCGTCGCATCCGCATTGTCCGCCGCGACCACCGCGGCCGGTCCCAGTCCGGGCGTGAGGGCCTCGGCCTGCCCGGCCGACACCGGCTGGGACGCCGTGAGCGGCTTGTCCTGGGCCACGGCGCGCGCGTCCTGCTCGCTCTCCTGCAGCGCCACCTGCGGGGACACCCCGCCGGCAGTGGTCTCCGGCTCCCCGGCCGCAGCGGGCACGGCGGTCGCGGCCGTGGTGGTGGTGGCGGCAGCGGTCGTGGCCGTGGTGGCCTCGGGCGCGGCGCCGTGATCATCGTGCGTGAAACTCACTCTCACGGGGTTGGCTTCCGGCACGCGCAGATATCGCCCCGGTCGGACCCGTGACCGGGCGCTGATGCCGTTGAGCCGTGCCAGCTCGCCGGGCTTCATGCCGTAGTCACCGGCGATGCTCGCCAGCGTCTCACCCTTCATGACCCTGCGGCGCTCGGGTACCGTCTGCTTCGTCTGCAGGTCCGACGGGGAGAGGCGCTGCGCCAGCAACTGCGTGGTCCACACCGGGCCATCGAGCGGCAGGCGCAGCAGATAGCCCTTGGGAACGCGCCGCCGCCCCTGCCAGCAGGCGGGCAGCAGCGCCGGATTCAGGCGGCGCAGGTCCTCGGCGCTGAGGTGCAGGGCGTGGGTGAGCGCGCTCACCGACACGAATCCCGGCAGCGTCACCTCCTGGAATTTCGCCTCCGGCTCACGCGTGATGGGACCGAAGTACTTCTCCGGATTGCGATCGACGGTCAGCGCCGCGAGGAACGATACATAGTAGTTGCGCGACGCGAATCCGAAGGTCGGGCTGTGGTAGTTGCGCAGGATCATCACGATGTCATCCGTCCCGACCTGCTCCCGCGCCCGGCGCATGCCCTCGGCGCCGTGATTGTAGGCGGTCAATGCCAGGGGCCAGGTGCCCAGCAGCCGGTAGTTGAATCCGAGCAGCTGCGCGGCCGCCTCGGTGGCACGGAACGGATCCATGCGGTCGTCCACCGCCGAATCGATGCGCATGTAGCGCCGCCCGGTCGAACGCATGAACTGCCACAGGCCGGCGGCGCCGGCCTTCGAATACGCGGCCGCATTGAAGGAGGATTCGACGTGCGGCAGCACGCCCAGCTGCGTCGGCATCCCGAGATTCGCCAGCGTCTCCTCGATATGCGCCTGCCACAGTCCGGAGCGCACCAGTCCGTCGCGGAAGCGATCGGACTGGCCGAGCTGGAAGCGCACATCCTCGATGGCGCCCAGGAGGCGTGCCGGCGTGCCGGCCTCGCCCCACATGTCGCGGATCCGCTGATCCTCCGGGGACAGTGCTCCGGTGGCATGGGCGATGCGCTTGAGCGCGGCGACGGCGCGTTCACGGGCCGCGGCGACCATGCGCTCGCGCTGCCGCGACGATGTGTTCGGCCCGAACTGCAGCGTCTCGTAGATGACGCCGAGGTTGTACTGGTCATGGATGAAACCCGCGTTGGTGCCGATCTCGGTGTAGACGCGGATCCAGAAATTCACGTCCCGGTCGAGCGCCGGGGGTTGAGGAAACAGCTTGTCGAGCACCCGGGGTGCCGCCTCCTCGGCGGCGGCTGCGGGAACCGCCGCCGGTAGCGAGGCCAGGTCCGGCTCCGGGGCTTCCTCCGGCGGCACCGCCGTTTCGGCGACTGCGCCTGCGGGAGCGCTGGCGGGCGCAACGGCGGCGGTGCCCGATTTCGCCTTCGGCGCGGGGGCCGTGGCGCAGGCGGCCAGGACCAGCGCCGCGGCCAGGGCGAGGATACCCCGGATGCCGGAACCGGCTGTCGATCGCATTTACACGCCAGCCCGGGCGATATTATCCAATACTATCAACATGTTATCTTAATCTCGAGTTCCCTCACCCGGCCGTATCCCGGGTTTCGGCGTCGGTAATCTTGACACCGCCTCATGCACCGCACCAAGGGCAGCCACGTTCTGTCTCATCGGACAGGGGCGAAGCCTCGCACAAGGCGAGTCCGGGCACTGTTGACCCCCGTCGCAGATACAAGATGTCACATCGCGACCGGCCTTATGCGCAATGGCATGCACGTTGCTCATCAATGCACCGGATAAGAATCAGAACACTTGCTCCTCCACAGCAAGCAGGCGACCTCACAACCCCGTTCATGCGGGGTTTTTTTTTGGCGCCGCCGCCGCTGCCGAAACTGTGAACCCGGCCCTGATCCCGATCTTCCTGCGAACCTTTAATTACCTGTAACCCGGTCAGCGTGCCCGACGAGCCGGCGTTCTTACTCCTCATGAGGCGGAGCGTCCGCCTGCAGTTGACGACTCAAGACTCAAGTTTCAGGAGGACCCTGTATGTCAAGCTCATTTCGCAAGACCCTGACCTTCGCGGCCGCCGCGGTACTGCTGGCCGGCGTGGTGGGCACCGCCTCCGCCGAGACCACCTGGCAGAAGAATCATCCGCGCCGCACCCAGGTCAACCATCGCCTCGCCAACCAGAATCGCCGCATTCACGCCGACGTGAAGAACGGGACGCTGACGAAGAGCCAGGCGGCCGCCCTGCACACCGAGGATCACCAGGTGCGCCAGGAGGAGCGTGACATGGCCAGCCAGAACGGCGGCCACATCACGAAGTCCGAACAGAAGGTGCTGAACAGCCAGGAGAACGGCATCAGCAGCCAGATTCCGCCGAAGTAATCGACGAGTGCCCATCGGCAACCGCCGGCAGGTCGCCTGACTTGCCGGCGGGAGGCCTTCGGGTACCGGCATCAGCCGACCGAGTTGACCTCGATGGTCAGGTGGGAAAGCGCGCGAAAGCGCGCGAGTTTCGCGCGGTAGAAGTCGGCGCCGCGCGGCACCCGGGTATCGACGCAGACGATGGCGCCCAGATGCCCCGGACCCAGGCGCCACAGGTGCAGATCCGCGACCTCGTCACCCTCGTTCTCGATCATCTGGCGCAGGCTGCTCGCCATGCGACGATCCGGATTCATGTCGAGCAGGATCGCGCCGGTGTCACGGATCAGCCCGTAGGCCCAGCTCGCGATCACGCAGGCGCCGATGATGCCGGCGAGCGGATCCATCCACAGCCAGCCGAAGGTCCGGGCCAGCAGCAGGCCGACGATCACGAGCACCGATACCGCGGCGTCTGCGATCACGTGGATCACGGCCGCGCGCAGGTTGTTGTCGCGATGCGCGCTCTCGTGCGCATGCTCGGTCTCCGCGAATGCCACGGAGAATTCCTCGTCCGCGACTTTCACGTTGGCGATGAAGGCGTGCGGCTCCGGGATTTCATCGGCTGATTCGAGATACCCGCCGCGATCGAGCAGGGTGAAGAACTGGCGGGTACCGTCGGGCCGCACCGTTTCGATGCTGATGGGCCCGTCCGGAAGTCCCGCGCCAGGCTCGCCACGCACGCGAAATCGCGGCGGCACGTCCTCCTCGAACACCTGCAGCCAGAGCATGCCGCCACGGGTGCCGATGCCCCGTTCCGGCTCGTCGGCCCCACCGTGGCCGTGCCCATGGCCATGGCTGTGGCCATGGCCATGATCGCCGCCACCGAGCAGCCAGGCGCTCGTGAGGTTGATCAGCAGGCCGAGGCAGGCGATGGGGATGGCCTCGGCGAAGTGGATCGGCACCGGGGCGAATACCCGCGTGACGGATTCGTATCCGATCAGCAGCGCGATCATCGCCAGGATGATCGCGCTGGCGAAGCCCGCGAGGTCACCGAGCTTGCCGGTACCGAAGGTGAAGCGCGGATCCTCGGCGTGCCTGCGGGAATAGCTGTAGGCCAGCGCCGCGAGCAGCAGCGCGCCGGCGTGGGTGCTCATGTGCAGGCCGTCGGCCACGAGGGCGATCGATCCGAACAGCAGCCCGCCGATGATCTCCGCGCCCATCATGGCCGCGCACAGGCCGATGACGATCCAGGTCCGCCGTTCGTTCTGCGCGTGCCCGGACCCCAGGAAGGCGTGCGAATGCCGCAGCGGGGCTGTCGGCGCCGCTGCAGGGGTCGTCTCGTTCATGGGGCGTTACCTTCGTATGTAGTGCCGGGCGAGGGCCGGCAGCACGAACAGATTGAGGAGGGTCGAGGATACCAGTCCGCCGAGCACGGTGACGGCCATCGGCCCCTCGATCTCCTGTCCGGGCAGGTTCATGCCGAAAGCCAGGGGTGCGAGCCCGAGGGCCGTCACGACCGCCGTCATGAGGATCGGCACGAGGCGTTCATTGGCGCCGCGTATCACCGTCTCGGTACTCCAGGACGCCCCCTCGACCTCGACGAGGTGCTCGTAATGCGCCAGCTGCAGGATGGCGTTACGGGCGCTCACGCCGAATACGGTCACGAGACCCATGACCGTGCCGAGGGAGATGCCGATGCCGGTCAGGGCGATCACCGCCACGCTGCCGACGAGGGCGAACGGCAGGTTCGCGAACACCAGGTAGCTGTTCGCGCGCCAGCTGAAGGAGACGAAGAGGATCATGACGATGAGCGCGAGCGCCAGCGCGGAGTACAGCAGCAGCTCATTGCGGGTCTGGGCCTCGGCCTCGGCCGCGCCGGTGAATTCGGTGTAGACGCCGCCCGGCAGCACCACCTTCGAGGCGATCGCCGCGGCGGCCTGCTGCACGACGCTGCGCAGCGGCGCGCCGTTCACGTTGAAGGTCACGCTGATGCGCCGCTGGCCGCCATCGTGTTCGATGCTGTAGCGATCCTCGGTCACGAGGATGCGGGCCACCTGTGACAGGGGCACCGGTCCGCTCGCGCCGCTGATCATGAGCTGCCCCAGGGCCTGCGGCTGCGCCCGCAGCGCCGCGGGCAGCAGCACCACGGCATCGACCGTCCTCGTCCCCTTGAAGGTCTGCCCGACCTGCGCGCCGGTGTAGGCCGTTTCGATGGTGTCGAGCACATCCCGCGCCGACAGGCCGCTCGCGAGCAGCGCCTCGGGACGCAGCTGGATGGCGATCGCGGGCGTGCCGCTCTGGCGCTTGAACTGCAGATCGACGATGCCGGGTATGGTGCCGAGCACCGCGGCAATCCGGTCGCCGGCGGCATCCAGGGCGTCGAGGTCGTCACCGAACACCTTGACGGCCACCTGCGCCGTCTCGCCGCTCAGGCTCTCGCTGATCCGGTCCCCGAGGAAGGTCACCACCTCGCTCTGAAGTCCGGGGTAGTGCGCGAGGATGCCGCGCAGCGCATCCTGCGCGGCGCCCTGGTCAACGTTGGCGTCGGGCTTCAACTCGACGTGGAACTCGCTGCGGTGCGGCCCCCATGTGTCCTCGCCCAGCTCGGCCCGGCCGACCTGCTGCTCGACGCTTCCGACGTAGGGCAGCGCGAGGATCTCCGCGCTGATCCGCCGGCCGACCTCGAGCATTTCATCGAGCGAGGTACCGGGTATCGAGCTCGACACCTGGATGACGAAGTGACCCTCGCGAAAGTCCGGCATGAAGGTCCCGCCGAGCCACGGCAGGGCGAGCGCCGCCGCCAGTACCCCGACGACGAGCGCCGCGATGACGGCCTTGAAATGCGCCGCCACGCCGTGCACCGCGCGGCCCTGCCAATCCTTCAGTTTCAGCAGCCAGCGTGCCTCGGTCCGACCGGCGTGCTGCCGCAGCAGCAGTGCGCACAGCGCCGGGGTCGTCGTCATCGCGACCAGGAGCGATGCGACGACGGCGAATATGAATGCGAGCGCGAGCGGCCCGACGAAGTGCCCCTGCACGCTCGAGGTGAAGAGCTCCGGCAGGAACACCGCGATGACCACCGCGGTCGCATAGATCACGGGCCCGCGCACCTCGAGCGAAGCGTCGCGGATGACGTCGAGGCGGCTGCGCGGCGACGCCTCGAGCGCATTCTCCCGCAGCCGGCGCATGATGTTCTCGATGCCGATGATCGCATCGTCCACGAGCACCCCCAGGGCCACCGCGAAGCCGCCGAGCGTCATGGTGTTGAGGGTCAGGCCCATGTGGTCGAGGACCGCGATCGCCGCGAGCAGCGACAGGGGTATCGCGGTGAAGGCGATGAATGCCGCGCGGACATCGCGCAGGAACAGCAGCAGCACGGCGAGGATCAGGATGCCTGCGATGAGCAGCGACTGCTTCAGGTCCCCGAGTGCGCGTTCGATGAAATTCGCGGGCCGATGCAGGCCCGCGTAGACGGTGATGCCCCGCGCCTCGAGGGCCGGCCGCAGGCTCCCGAGGGCCTGCTCGACGGCGAGCGTCGTATCGAGTGTGTTCGCACCGTACTGGCTCGCGAGCGCGAGCAGGATGCCGGGCCTGCCCAAGATGAGCGCATCGCCGGAGCGCAACGCCGGCGCGACCTGCACCGTGGCGAGGTCGGTGAGCCTGATCGGCACGCCATTGCGCACCGTCACGACGGCCTTGCCGAGGGTCTCGGTGTCGGGCTGCGGGATCGGCGACTGGATCAGCACGCGCTGATTCGGGATGTCGATGAAGCCGGCACCGCGCAGCGGCAGCGCGGCCCTCGCGGCCTCGGCGAGGTCGGTGAGCGTGATGCCGAAGCTCGTCAGGCGGCGCAGGTCCGGCTGGATCTGGATCTGCCGGACGTTGCCGCCGAAGACGATGACGTGCGCGACCCCCGGCACCGCCAGCAGCCGCGGCTTGATGACCCAGTCGGCCGTGTCGCGCAGGTCGTAGGCATCGACCTTGTCGGACACGAGGCCGATCTTCAGCAGGTCCATCGTGCTCGACACGAGCGGCGAGAGTTTCGGCACGCCGACACCGGCCGGAAGGCCGCTGCCCAGTTCGGACAGTCGCTCGGAAATGCCCTGGCGGGCGACGTGCACGTCGATGCCGTCGGCGAAGGTGATCGTCACGACGGACAGTCCCGGAATGGATTCGGAGCGCAGGGTCGCGAGGCCCGAGGCGCCATTGACGGCATTCTCGACCGGCCTCGTGACCAGTTCCTCCACCTGCTGGGGCGAGAATCCCGGGGCCTCCGTCTGGATGTCCACCTGGGAGGGCACGAATTCCGGAAAGACATCGAGCGGCGCCTTGAGGGCACCCCAGCACCCGAGCACCAGCGCGAGAACCGACAGCGCGGTCACCGCGCCGAAGCGGCGCACGCACAAGGCGATAAGGGCTCGCATCGGTCTCAGTCCGCCTCGGTGCTGGGATTCATTTCACGCGCGAGCAGCAGGCCCGCTGCCGAGGTGACGATCTTCTCGCCGGCCGCGATCCCCTCGGTCACGAGGTAACCGTTGCCCACGGGCATGTCGGTGGCGACTTCCCGGCGCACGTAGTTTCGGGCCTTGCGTTCGACGTAGCACCAGTACCGGCCGCCGCTGATCACCAGCGCCGCGGCGGGCACCGTGACGCCCTTGCGTGCGGGTCCCGAGCCGGGCGCCCAGACGAGCAGCCGCTCGCCCTCGCCGGCGTCGCTGCCGCTGAGCAGCGCGAAGAAGCTGCGTCCGGGCACGGTGGCATCGGCGGGCGCATTCCACACCGGTTGGAGCACCCAGCCGCGCGGGGACCGGGGCTCGCCCGGCGCGGCGGCATCGAGGCGCGCCGCGCGCAGCCTCGCCGGGGGCGGCCCCGGCAGCGTGCCGAGCGCGAAGGTCGCGCGCAGCAGCTTGACCTTGCCGCTCGCGAGGTCCTGCAGCGCCACGGCGCGGTTCGACGTGCCATCGCCGGCGCCCTCGCCGATGAGGCTCGACAGGCGCCGTTCGGCCAGCGCGAGCGCGGCATCGTCGGTGGCCACCTGCCGGGCCGCGCTCTCGGTCGCCTCGGCGGACATCGCGCCCGGCGTGCCGGCCAGGCGCTGCGCCCGCGCGGCGACCGCACGACTCTGGGCCGTGGCCGCCTGCGCGGTGGTGAGTTCCGCAACCGCCGTGGCCACGATCTCGTGGGCGACGATCACCCCGTAGCCAGCGATTTCAGGCTGGTATTCGCCGGAAATCGCGGGCTCACTGACGACCCCGAGCTTCGCGACCTGCTCCGCCGTGAGAGTGATTCCCTCGGCGGCCTCGGTGGCGCCACTGTCCTTCGCGGGCTCGGGCGCCGTGGCCGGATGACACCCCGCGAGGCCGAGCATCCCCAGGCTCCATGCCGCAACCAGCCCGATGCCGGCGGCGGCGCGATGTTTATGGATGGCTGTGCTCAACGCGATCACTCCTCGAGGCTCCAACCCCCGCCCAGCGCCTTGCTCAGATTGACCAGGGCCTGCAGGCGCGCGAGCGTGTACTGGCTGTATTGGTCGCGCGCGGCATACCAGGCGCGCTGCGCTTCGAGCACGGCCTGGAAGTCACCGGCCCCCTCGCGGTAGCGGGACTGCGCGCCTTCGAATGCCAGCCGGCTTTGTTTCACGCTTTCGCCCTGCGAGGCGCGCAAGGCATCGAGATTGCGCAGGGCGGTCAGTGCGGTCTCGACGTCGACCAGCGAGGCCAGTATGGCCCGCCGGTAGGTCGCCAGCAGTTCCTCGTCCCGCGCGCGCGCTTCGTCGCGCAGCGCGCGCAGCCGGCCACCGTCGAAAATGCTCTGTAGGAGCCCGATGCCGAGGTTCACTCCGGGCCCGGCGCCGGCCAGGGAGATGACGGCGGCATTCACGGCCGGGTTCTGCACACCGCCGGCGGCGGTGAGGGTGAGACCGGGCAGCATCGCGGCGCGGGCCGCGACCAGGTTCGCATCCGCGGCGCGCAGTTGCGCCTCCGCCGACCGCACGTCGGGACGCCGGGTGATCAGTTCCGCCGGCAGTCCCGGAGCAACCCTGGGCTCGGTGAGCGATTCGAGCGCGGCGTCCGCGACCTGGAACCCCTCGGGCTGGCGCCCCGTCAGCAGCGCGAGCGCCGCGAGGGCTTCGGACTCGCGCTGCCTGAGGTCCGGTATCTCCCCCTGCGCCGTCGCGAGGAGCGCACGCTGCAGGGCGAGCGCCACCGGATCGGCCATCCCCGCATCGAATCGCCTCTGCACCACATCGAGCAGGCTCCGCGCCGCATCGAGGTTCGACTGCGCGATGCCCAGCCGCTCGCGCAACGACAACACCGTGAAGTAGGCGTTCGCCACGCCGGCGAGCGTGGTCAGCGCGAGAGTGTCGTGATCGGCGCGGGCCGCCGCGCCGGCGAGTTGCGCCGCCTGCGCGGTGGCCCGGTTCCGGCCCCAGAAGTCGACCTCGTAGCTGGCCGAGAGCAGCGCCGACCAGTCGAACTCATGGGCGCTGCCATTGCCGGAGTGACCGGCGAGGAAGTTGCCATTGCCGAGCGCATCGACGCCGGGCAGGATCGCCGCACCGGCCTGGCGGGCGCGCGCATCGGCCTGTGCGACCCGTGCGCGCGCCGCCGCGAGATCGAGGTTGGCGCTCGCGGCCGCCGCGATCAGCGAGTCGAGTTCCGGGCTGCCGAAGCCGCGGTACCAGTCCTTGCCCGGCCAATCCGCCGCGATCCCGGAGGTTCCGTTCTGGAACGCGGCAGGCACCGCGGGCGGCGCGCGACCCGGCCCCTGCACGGCGCAGCCGGCGCAGGCCAGGAGCGCCGCGGCGCTCAGCGCGACCCGATGGATGCCACCCCGGAACATTGGCGGTCTCAATTCACTTCTGGTGCAGCGAGGCTAGCAATTCGTGGCACTTTCAAGTGTACATCTTTGTAAACCCCCGGACCTTCGGGTGCGGGCATAGTCGCTCCCGCAGGAGAAGCAAAGGAGACGCCTCATGATCATTCGCCCCATCGCCAGACTCGCAAGGTCGGTCCTCTTGCCCGGACTCGCGACCGCGCTGTTCGCCTCGAGCGCCCAGGCGGACTCGGGCCTGCAGGTCGTGCAGCGCTGGAAGCTCGGTGGCGAGGGCGGCTGGGATTACCTCATCGTGGATGCCGCGCATCGCCTGTTCCTCAGCCGGGGCAACCGTGTCGACGTCGTCGACACCCGGACCGGGAAGATCGTGGGGAGCATTCCCGATACGCAGGGGGTGCACGGCGTCGCACTCGCCCCCGACCTGCACCGCGGCTTCACGAGCAACGGCCGGGCGGATTCGGTCACGGCGTTCGATCTCGACACCCTGAAGACGCTGCAGGTGACCAGGATCGCGTCCCAGAACCCGGATTCGATCCTGTACGAGCCCATCGGCAAGCATGTCTTCACCTTCAACGGCCGCAGCAAGGACGTGACCGTGCTGGACGCATCGACCCTGGCCGTGGTCGCCACCCTGCCGGTTCCGGACAAGCCGGAATTCTCGGCCGATGACGGCGCCGGCCATGTCTTCGTGAACATCGAGAGCGACCCGGGGCAGATGGTGGAGATCGACGCCCGCAAGCTCACCGTCCAGGCGACCTGGCCGCTGCCCGGATGCAATTCCCCGAGTGGACTTGCCATCGACCGCGCGCACCATCGGCTGTTCTCGGTATGCGACGGCAACGTCATGGCCGTCACCAATGCCGACACCGGCGCGCAGGTGGCCCGCGTGCCGATCGGCCGGGGTCCGGATGCGGCTGCGTACGATCCGCAGCGGGCCCTCGTGTACAGTTCCAATGGCGACGGCACCCTCACGGTCATCCATCAGGATTCGGCCGACCAGTACCGGGTCATCGACACCGTGAAGACCCAGGCCGGCGCCCGCACGATGGCGCTCGACCCGGCGACCGGCAAGGCCTACCTGGTGAGCGCCGAGTTCGGTCCGGCGCCGGCCCCGACCGCCGACCAGCCGCGGCCGCGCCCGGCGATGCTGCCGGACTCCTTCACGGTCCTCGTGGTCGCGCCCCACTGACAATCGCATTCGGGTCCCGATACACTCCCGGCCAATGCGACTCCTGCTGACCGAGGATGACGTGGAACTCGCGCAGTTCCTGGTCGGGCGATTCCACGACCAGGGATACGAAGTCGTGCATGTCGGCGACGGCATCCGGGGACTCGAAGCCGCCACGGGCGAGGACTTCGACGCCATCATCGTCGATCGCATGCTGCCGGGAATGGACGGCCTGGAGCTGGTGAAGGCCGTCCGGGAAAAGAAGTCCACACCGATCATCTACCTCACCACCATGAGCGGCATCGATGACCGGGTCCGGGGCCTCGAGGCGGGCGGCGATGACTACCTGATCAAGCCCTTCGCCTTCGAGGAATTGCTGGCGCGGATCCGCGTGATGACGCGGCGGCAGGCGCCGGCCGCCGCGAAGCTGTTCGCCGGTTCGATCGAGATGGACCTGGTGCAGCGTACCGTCACGCGCCGCGGCCGACCGGTCGAGCTGTTGCCGCAGGAGTTCCGGCTGCTCGAGTACCTGCTGCGCAACGTGGATCGGGCGGTGACCCGCAGGATGCTGCTCGAGAACGTCTGGAACATCCACTTCGATCCCCACACCAGCGTCGTGGAGAGTCACGTCAGCCGGCTGCGCGCACGGTTGAACGCCCATGGCGAGACCGACGCCATCCAGACGGTGCGCGGCACCGGATACCGGCTGCTTGCCTGTCAGTAGAGTCTTCCGGGCCGAATCCTTTCGGCTCGCGGCGCTGTTCGCGCTGGTGTTCCTGACGCTCGGCGGAGCGCTCCTCGGCGCGGTGCTGTGGATCGTCGCCGGTACCGAGCGCAACAATCTGATCGCCGCCAATGACGCCGACATTGCCACGGTCGCCAACGGCCAGCGCGCCGAGGGCCTCGATGAGGCCATCGAGGTGGTGCAGCAGCGGCTCGGAACCCCGCCGCGCCCGACGGGCTTCGGACACCGCTTCGCACCGGAGGCCTACATGGTCATCGAGGACGCCGCCGGCAAGGTGCTGGCGGGCAATCTGCCCTTCGTACGCTGCGCCGCCGGCGACTTCACCCTCGCCCTCGCCCCGGCTGGCGGTCATCGTCACCCGAGGATCGTGCTCGGCCGCTGCGCCCCGCTCGGCGCCGGGACGACCGTGTTCGTGGGACGCGATACCGGCACGATGTACGCCACCCGCGAGCGGATCCTGAACGCGTTCGGCTGGGTCGCCCTCGGCACCTGCGCCTTCTCGCTATTGGGTGGTCTGTTCCTCGGCCGGCGATTCATGGCGCGGGTCGACGCCATCGCGCGCACCTGCGAGACCGTCATCGCCGGGCGGCTGGACGAGCGCATCCCGCTGCGCGGCCGTGACGATGAATGGGACCGTCTCGGCCGCGCCATCAACGAGATGCTCGATCGCATCTCGACCCTGCTCGAGAATCTGCAGCAGGTCTCGAGCGATGTCGCCCACGACCTGCGCACGCCGCTGACGCGCCTGAGGAACCGCCTCGAGGACGCCCGCGAGCGCTCGACCGGCGTCGCGGACTACTCGGCCGCGATCTCACGGGCGGTCGAGGACACGGACCACGTGCTGTCGCTGTTCGCGGCGCTGCTGCGCATTTCGCAGATCGAGTCGGGGACGCGCGTGCGCAGCTTCGCCCCGGTGAACCTCTCGGAGCTGCTCGAGAGGCTCTTCCAGCTGTACCTGCCGGTCGCCGAGGACAGCCACCATCCGCTGACTCGCGATCTGCAGGCCGGACTTCGCATCCGGGGCGACGAGGAGTTGCTGGTCCAGCTCTTCAGCAATCTCATCGAGAACGCGATCCGGCACACGCCGGAGCACACGAAGATCGGCATCACCCTGCAAGTGCGCAACGGCGAGGTACTGGCATCGGTCATCGACGCCGGCCCCGGCGTGCCGCCCGAGGAGCGTGACAAGGTGACGCGACGTTTCTATCGCGGTGCGTCGGACCGCGGCGCCTCGGGCCA
>DATJPN010000053.1:0-23425 GCA_035506335.1 Steroidobacteraceae bacterium
GAACAACGTGACCTACAACACGGTGGGTCACTGCTTCTTCCTGGAGGACGGCATCGAGCACGGCAACCAGTTCGTGCACAACCTCGCGATGCAGACCAAGTGCCACCCGTCCAAGCCCTGTGTCCCGACCAATCTCGCCGCGGCCGGCGAGAACCCGGCGTATGACAATCGCCAGGCCATCCGGTCAAGTGGCCAGGCCTCCAAGGACGTGCTGCTGCCCTCGGACAACACGGCGGCCAGTTACTGGATCACGAATCCGGACAACAGCTACGTGGATAACGTGGCCGCGGGATCTGACGCGAACGGCTTCTGGATGTCGCTGCCGGAGCACCCGAACGGGGCGTTCGCGGACACGGACATCAGCAAGGCCACCTGGCCGCGTCGCACGCCGTTCCGCGAGTTCCGGGGCAACGTTGCCCACTCCAACTACGATGGCTTCATGTTCGACCGGAACATCAATCCGAACAACACCTTCGGCGTGACCGGCAGCGCGCACATGCCGAAGGAAAATCCCGCCGACCCGACCAGCAGGACGGTGGAGACGCACTTCGACAATCTCACCTCCTACAAGAACCGCAACGGCGGTATCTGGGGCCGAGGCGAGATGCACGTCTTCAGGAACGCGAAAATGGCCGACAACGCCATGGACTATACGCATGCGTCGGGCTCGGCTGGCCGTGACCCCTTCACGTCAAGGGTCGTCGACTCGCTGTTCGTGGGCGAAACCGAGAACATCGGCAACCCCACGACGGATGCGGAGAAGGCCTACGGCCGCAGCCTGCCGAAGCCGATGATGCCGGACTTCCCGATCCGCGGGTACGAGTACTACGACTACCGACATGACGTGGTGAATGACACCTTCGTGAATTTCCAGGACAACGCCACGCGCAAGACCGGAGCGCTCTCCTACCTGATGTACACGAGCGCCGGCGTCAGTACCGAAAACTCCATCGAGGGGGCGAAGTTCATCAACGCCAAGCCGGTGTATTTCCCGCCGATGGAGCGCAGGTGGGGCAACGACAACCTGAACGGCGTGGCCTGGAAGGCCGCTGCGATCCACGACAAGGACGGCTCGGTCGGTGGTGTGCCCAATTCCTACATTCTCCTGAACGACGGTGTCTACGACAGCCTCGCCACCGACACCGAGGCCTGCGAGATCAAACCCGACTGGAACGCCGCGGTGTGCAAGGGCGACGTCGGACGCCTGAGTTTTGCCAGCTTCGGCTTTCCGCGAGCCCTGGGCGCCGGCCCCGGCGCGGCTCCCGCGGCCGCCGCGGCGGGTGGTCCGGGTGCCGGCGTCGTTCCGATCACGGTTCCCCCTCGTGCACCCCCGCAGCCGCCGGTCGTTGTCAGCCGCAACGGCCGGGAGCAGACCGTAACCAGCACCAACGTACGAGCGGGTACCGAGATCAAGGTGACCACCGAAAGAACGTCCATGCCCCTCATCCTGACGGAGATGGACAAAGGCTCGTGGGTGATCTTCGAGCTGCCGGGATTCACCACCGCAGCCTCGGGTACGGAGCAGGCGAGCCTCGAGGCCCTGCGCAAGGCCAGCGAGACTTCGTACTACAAGGGCAAGGATGCGCTGTGGGTCAAGGTGGTCTCCAACGGCGATGGTGCCAGCGGCCCCAGAGGCGGCGGCCCCGGTGGTGGAACCAGCGTGCTGGTCAGCCGATAAGCACAACGAAACAGGGGAGACATGCTCAAATGAAGCGAACACGAGTCATCATCACGGCCTGCTCGATCGTCCTCGCCGGCGTGGCCTTCTCGGCCAACGCCTCGGCGGAATGCTCCCGCGAGACGCTCAGGAAGGTGGCCGACGCGTACATCAAGGCCCAGACCGCCGGCGATCCGACCCGGCTGCCCCTTGCAGCCGGCGCGTCCTACGCGGAAAACGACAAGACCATGGACGTTGCCAGTGGCGTGGTGGCCGGAGCCCTGAAGGTCGACTTCACCCGCAGTTTCTACGACACGACGCAATGCATCGCCTTCACGGAACTCGTGGCGGCCACGGATCCGCACCCGCACGTGATCCTCACGCGCATGGAGGCGACGAAGAAGGGCAAGGTGTCGAAGATGGAGTCGGTGGTGACGCACGAGGGGGACTGGATGTTCGGCGCGACCCAGTACCTCGGCTTCACGCAGGCTGAGAAGTGGGACGAGATCCCGAAGGACAAGCGTGACACGCGAGAGGTCATCCAGGCGGCGGCCGACGCGTACCTCGACAATTGGGGGAACCCCGAGATCAAGGTGCCGCATGGCACGCCCTGCGCCCGGCTCGAGGGCCGCATCTACACGGGCACGCGGAACCCGGATGGCAACACCTGCAACATGGGCGCGTTCCCGCAGAAGATCAACGCGAACCACCGCCGCTACGTCATCGACGAGACGGTCGGCGCCGTCGTCATCTTCCACAACTTCCCCTGGCTCGATGCCGGCCTGGCGCCCGACAGCCCGGGAACCCCCAGCGGCCAGATGTTCCGGGTCGAGGGCGGCAAGAATCGCTACATCCACGAGCTCACGACCTGCACGACGCCAAACTGTGGAAGAGGCAGACCGCCGGGAGGACCGCGACCACCCGGATCGTCAGCACCCGGATCAGCACCTGGAGCGCCCGTGGTGCCGCCAGGACCGGGAGCACCCGCGGCGAATTAGTCCGTTCAAAGCCCCCGGCTCCAGGCCGGGGGCTTTTTCACTTGCCCGTTATCGCGGGGCGCCGCCGGGAGCGGCCGGAGCGCCGGGTGCACCGGGACCACCCGGTCCACCCGCTCCGGGGCGCGTGAAGCAACCGCCGGGACCGCCCGCACGGCCGGGCGGCAGCGTGCCACCTTCCGCGAGGATCTTCATGTTGTCGAGCGCCGTCTGGAACGTCTGGCGGCGCTGGGCCTTGTCCCGCTCGCGCGCGGCATCATCCGCGCACGTCGAGTTGTCCCACATCAGGGTGTAGTAGAGCTTCGACGTGGTCGCCGTGACGGGTTTCGCCTCCAGCGTGCCGTGATAGAGGATGTAAGGCTGGTTTGCCGTCACCGGCTGGGTATAGGTGTAGGAGAGGTCCGTCTTGCCCACGAGGACCTCGCGGCCGATGGAACGTACGGTGCCGACTTCACCATCCTTGCCGGACGTGATCGTGCAGGGCACCTTGAGCCATTCACCGATGTCGCAGAATTTCCCGACGCGCTGCCAGACATCCGCCGCGGGCCGATTGACGTCCACTTCCATCCGGATCGACGTGTAGGTCGGATTGGCCACCACCACGCTGCCAGCCGCCGGCGCCGCTCCCGGGACCTGGGCGAAACCGCCCGTCGCGAACAACACACCGCAGGTTGCGGCCAGCACCGCCGAATTGAACCGATTTCTCATGCACCGCTCCATGAATGACCCCACCGTTGGAACGCACGAACCGGCGTATGCCGGACCGGCCGGGATTATAGCCAGCGATCTGCCTGCCCGGGCCGGGTTATCTCGGCGGCAACGGGGAAGCACGTCCAACGGGGGTATGGCGACGTCACGGTCAAGGCACGGAGCGTGCCGCTCCCCTGCACGCTGAAATCGAGCATTCGAGTCCCTATACCCGCGGCTTTCGGCCCAGCGACGAAGTATCGGGATCTGCGCAGCTGGCCCTTCGCTCCTCAGTAACCGATCGTGAAGCGCCTGCGGATGTGCTTGCCCTGTTCGAGCTCATCGACCAGCGCGATCGCGTAATCGTCATACGAGATCGAACTCTTGCCATCAGGAGCCGCGATGACCTCATCGAGGCCGAGACGGAACTTGCCGGTGCGCTCGCCCGGTCCGATGTTCACGGCCGGCGAGAAAAAGGTCCAGTCCAGCTGCGAATCGGCCTTCAGGAGCTTGAGCAGTTCCGCGCCTTCCTTTATGGGAGGCAGCCACTCGGCCGGGATCTGCGGATTGTCCATGACGAGCTTCCCGTCGGCCGCCTTGAGCGACCCGGCGCCGCCGACGGCGATATAGCGCTTCACCCCGGACTTGCGCACGGTCTCCAGGACCTTGGCCGAAATGCCCGGAATGAAGGGGGCCGAGCTGATGACCGCATCGTGTCCGCGCACCAGGGCAGCAGTCCGGTCGGTGTCGGTCACGTCGCCTTTGACCGAGCGGAGATTCGGTTCATCGGGCGCCTTTTCCGGATTACGCACGATAGCGGTCACCGAGTGACCGCGCTTGAGCAGCTCCGCCGTAATCTTGGTGCCGATTCTGCCAGTCGCGCCGATGAGTGCCACTTTCATGCCGTATCCCCTAATCCGTTGCTTGCGTCAGTATCGAAGGCCGCGTCGCAGTTTACCGCGCTGGGCGACCCAGCTCACTACCCAAAGGTCGCAGGAGTATTCAGGACCGCGAGCGGCTACGCCATCGCTGCAGCCGTTCCTGCGCTGCCCTTGTCAAGGCAACCCCAGACGGTGAAGCCGATGAAGGCGGCAAGCGCGACCACGGGCACGGCGAGATCGAGCTGTACACCCAGGTCGAGTCGGTGAGCCCAGATCGCCATGGCCACGACCGTCAGGCCGGCCGGCACGATCAGCGGCCATCCGCCATGTCCCATGTCGTGCAGACGCCGCGTATACAGGACGACGGCGGGATACAACAATACCAATACCATCCAGGAGTTCCAGGGGCCGGGACCCGAATGCGTGTAGTCCCACGCGGCGATCGCCAGGGGGATCACCGCGGCCATGAAGTGTTTGCGCGAGGTACGGCCATTGGCAAACACGTACAACGAGTCGAAGGTCGGGGCCTGCGCGGATTCTCCGAGCGTCAGTACGCGACGCTGCAATGCATCCCGGTAGTAGCCGAAATAGGCCAGCATCAGCAGGCCGTTCAGGGCAAAGGCCGCGATCGCCAGGAATAACGACGCAGGCTCATGCTCCAGCAACGCCCAGTAGAGTGCGCACACCGAAGTCGGCATGACCACGCACAGCGCAGCCGGGGCGAAAACGCCCGTCAAAATGAAGGCGCCCGTGATCAGTTGAATCAGCATCGCAACGCTCATCAGGCCGGAGTGCACGAAGGAACCCATCAGCTCGACCGCAATCGGTTGATGGCCGGTCGGCATCGTCCAGAGGCCGAGGAACAGGTAATTGGCGCCGTTGAGCAACATCCAGACGCCAAAAATGATGCGACCGGCCAGCACTGAAGGCTGCATGCCGGGACTCGCCGCTGCCTTCGCCGCGCCATCCGCGCCGATGGGGAGCGGCTTCGGGCGCAGCGTAAACATCGCGCGGTAGCAGCCGAAGAAGGCCACCGAGAGAAAAATATTGCTGAGGAGTACTTTTCCGCCGGTGATCACCGATGCCATCTGGTAATGCGACAATGGCGCGTCCCACCAGATCACGTTGAACACCACCGTCATGCACACGAGCAGCATGAGCGGAGCGTAGAAGCCGAACAGGACGGCAATACCGGTCAACAGCTCCACGGCTTTCACGGCATCGAACAGATGGCTGTGCAGGAACGCAAACAGCGTCTCGTGCTGCAGAGGAATCGTGGTGTAATATCCTGGCTGCGGAAATATGTGAACGAAGTGCTCGAGACCCATCGGAATCATCCAGGCCGCGTACCAAAGCCGCACGGTCCACGTGACGTATTTCATCCGATCCCCCTTCTGCTTTGGATCTCGTACTTCGATTCGGCGCCGCAGGAGAACAGTAGCCGAGTCAACTCTTCAAGGTTAATGCCCTGTCGCCGCAGTTACCAGAGATCCCGATACCGAAACGCCATGCTGCGGCGCGCCGCAACCGTCTCGCGCGCACTGCCGGACAGTTTCCGCGACCTCGTACCTGCTGAAGCTCATCAGATATGAGGCAAGAGCCGCGCCTCGCGGAATACCTCGGGCACATCAGCAACGTAATCCAGGGGCCTGCCTGACCATCGCTCGATGCGAGAAGCCCCGGCGCGAAAGTGCCGGGGCTTCTTGCTGTCACCGACCCGTTTCCTATCGGCTGACCGTTATGCTGGCTTGAAGATCCGTTGGACGAATAATCTGCATGACCGGAGGTCCGGCTACCAGTTTGACCCAGAGGGCATCACCGTCCCTGAACCAGGAAGTCTCGTTCGCCTGGCGCAATGCGTTCAAGCTGGACGCCTCCGTTCCGGAGGCTGCTTTGGCGAAGCCCGGGAACTCAAAGATGACCCATGAGCCCTTGTGCAATTCAGCCAGGCTGAGAGTGACTTCCGGTCTTTCTGTCTTGACCTGGATCTCGGTGCCGGCCTTCACAGTGCTCTCGTCGCCGGAGATCTTGAATTCCTTGCCGTTGCGAACCAGCGCGATGGGCGCCTGCGGAGCACGACGAGAAAACAGAGCGGCACGTTGGGCCTGAACGAGGGGATCTTTTAAAGAACTCCCACCACCGATCGAAGCCAGCAAGGCAAACCGGGCGGTCCGGGATTCGAGGTTGACCGCTTTTGGAAACTCGCCTCTGCTGTCCGAGAGATTCAGCCGGCCGACGTCACCTTTGCACACCGAGGCGTTCCAGGTGGGATGGATCTGACACGTGCTGTCGGTGACGACGCTGTCGTTCTCGCCATCGTTGAGCATGATGTGCGAATCGGGAACGCCGGTCACCGAGCCGTCCAGGTCGTGGATCGACAGGGTCCGGTATTGGTTGCCGCCGCGGTTATCATTATCGAACCGGGAATCGTATTTCGGGAAATAGACCGGCTTGGCGTTGACGAATTTCGCACCGCTGATGCTGCTTCCGGTACTGAGCCCCGCGCTCGTGAACATCAGGAACGAAAGCGCGCCTGTCTTTCGTACCTTGTTATCCTGGAAATTCACGAAAGTCGTGTTCACCACATCATCGCGGTAGTCATAGTATTCGTAGCCGCGGATGGGGAAATCCGGAATCTTAGGCTTCGGCAGGCTGCGGCCATAGGCGATTTCCTCGGGCGTCGAGGGGTTGCCGACATTTTCGGTCTCGCCGACGACCAGCGAATCGACCAGCCGTGCACTGAACCGTGAGGTGCCGACGTCGCCGGCGGCCTGCGTCATGCCGATGGCGTTGTCGGCTAATTTCGCATTGCTGTAGACATAGAGGTCGCCCCGGCCCCACAGACCGTCATTGCGGTTCTTGTAGCTGGTCTGGTTCTCGAAGTGCGTCTCCAACAATTCGCTTTCCAGATCGTTGGGGTCTGCCAAATGCAGCCACGGAATGGAGGCCAGCCCGAAGGTGTTGTCTTCGTTGATATGCCGGTCAATCATGACCCCGTCGAAATTGGAATGGGACACGTTGCCCCTGAATGCGCGCAGCGGCGTTCGGCGCGGCCAGATGGTCTTGGCAATCTCGGCGCCCGCGAACTGACCTTGCGGGTGCATCGGTATGGAAAACCAGAAGCCGGTCTCATCGGAACCGGCGGCCACGTTGTCAATGAAGGAGTTGTCCGGGTTGGTGATCCAGAAAGCCGACACCGTGTTGTCCGAGGGCAGCAGCACGTCCTTGGATTGCTGGCCATTCTGTCTGGGGGAACCGGGGGCACTCGGGGGGCGCTCGCCATTCGCAGCAAGGTTGGTCGGGACACACTCCTTGGAAGTGTGGCACTTCACCTGGATCGCCAGGTTGTGCACGAACTCGTTGCCGTGCTCGATGCCGTCCTCGAGGAAGAAGCAGTGCCCCACGGTGTTGTAGGTCACGTTGTTCTCCACGCGCACGAAATTCGTGCCGTGTACCGTCACGCAGCGGTTGTAGGTGTCGTGGATGGAGGAGTTCTTGATGTACTGCCCCTGGGCATCCCCCACCAGATGCCAATGGATCGGATAGCGCGCCAGTGTCAGGTTCTGGCCCATGCGGTTCAGCTCGACGCCTTCCACATACATGTGGCTCGACGGCATCGCCATGATGTGGCCGCCGAAGAACGTCTGCGCCGCATCTTCTGACGCCTGGATCTTGATGTTGCGCGTCAGGTTGGCCACTTCGCCGCGTTCATCCACGTTGTAGGTGATCTTGCCGAAGTGCATGTAGTCGAGCGGCTTGTCGAGCGTGATCTTGTTGCCGCTGATGGCGGCAATCGTGCGACGCTCGGCCTGCCGGGGGTTGTAGTCCGTGGAGGCGAGCACGATCTCGTCGCCTGCGCGCCAGCCGGAGGCATCCAGCACCTGTATCGACGTGGCACCGGCCTTGGCGGTGGCGGACAGTTTGCTCCAGGTGTTGGTGGTGGAACCATGCAGGTTCAGCGTGCCGCCCGAGAGCATGATGCCGCGGTCGCCCATGCCGCCCATCACGTCTTCACCCTTCACGTTGTCGGTCAGGGTGATGGTCGCGTTGTGCGTGTAGGGCCGGGCTTCACTGCCAATCGCCAGTTCCCCGTGCAGCATGACCCACTCGGTGGTGAGCGTGAGGTCGGCGTTGTCCGCAAAGCTGAGTTTGCCGTCGATGGAAAGACCGCCCAGCGCCGGCGGACTCACGTCGAGCACCACGTCCTTGTCCCTGCCGATGGTGACCTTGTCGCCGGCGACCGGCACCTTGCGGTTCGGCCAGGTGGCCGGGTCGGACCAAAGTGACTGCGCCGCCTGGGCACTCGCCACCTGCCCCCCCATGACAGCCAGGACACCGACGAAAAGGAACGAGCGATAGTGTTTTCGCATGGCCTCGACCCCCAAACCTGAATTATTGCCCTGAACCCTCTTCTTGGGTCCTGCCCCAGGGTTTCAGCGGCAAAGGATAGCGCGATGCCTCGATGGATTGCGACGTCGAGCGGCGGGCCTCCCGCGCGCCCGGCAACGCGCAGTACGACCTCTTGATCATAGCGGGCGATCCGGAGGTCTACGTGCGCGGCCGTCACCTCGTCGATCCGGGGTGTGTGGCCGGCCGCGCAGGGACCTGCTCCTGGAGTCTCCAGCTACACGTTTAGCTAGACACCAGCTACGCATTGCAGCTGCAAAGGTAGCACCGGATCGGATTCCACGACTATGGACGAAAGCGGGAAAACAGTCCAACTCAGACGGTTACAGAAGCGTTGGCGGACATCTGCGGACGCCCCCGGAACTCACTCGATGTTCTGCACCTGCTCGCGCAACTGCTCGATGAGGACCTTCATGTCGACCGCGGCGCGGGTGGTCTCCAGGTCCTGTGACTTCGACGACAGGGTGTTGGCCTCGCGGTTCAGTTCCTGCATGAGGAAGTCCAGGCGCCGGCCCGCCGGCTCGCTGCCGGCGATGACGCGGCGGATCTCCTCGATGTGGGCGCCGAGCCGGTCGAGCTCCTCATCGACATCGAGCCGCTGCAGCATGAGGGCCAGTTCCTGCTCGAGCCGCTCCTGGTCGACTTGCGCCTTCAGCTCCGCGAGGCGCTCGTCCAGCCGGACGCGGATGCGGCTGCGTACCTCCGGCAGCCGCGTGCGGACCTGGGTCACGAGGGTGACGAGGCCCGCGCAGCGCTGCTCGATGAGTTCCCCCAGGCGCACGCCCTCGCGGGAGCGTGCGGCCGCGAGGTCATCGACGGTGGTGGTGCAGAGGGCGCGTGCCGCCGCGAGCAGGTCCTCGGTGCCGGTATCGTCGTCGCGGATGACGCCGGGCCAGCGCAGGGCTTCGAGGGCGTCGAGGGTGACGGGGATCGAGCCGGCGAGCGAGGTCATTTCCCGGACGCGGCCGAGGAGTTGCGCGAGGATGTCGCGATCCAGGTCCAGCGCCCGCGCGGCGCTGTCGGTTCGCCGAAAGGTGATGGTGCAGTCGATCTTGCCGCGTCTGAGGCCGCGCCCGAACTGCTGGCGGATCTCCGGATCGAGGCTGCGCAGCTCCTCGGGCAGCCGCAGGCTCGCCTCCAGGAACCGGTGATTGACGCTGCGCAGTTCGCAGATCAGCGAACCCCAGGGTCCGGAAGTTTCGCGCCGCGCGAAGCCGGTCATGCTCGCAATCATGGGCCGTCCGGATGATATAAGATCCGCAAAAGTGTACCAGACAGCCAGAAAACTCCTTGCAGGTTGAATACGCGGATTTGAGTCTTCTCGGGGGCCGGGAGGAGAACCAGGACCGGGTCGCGGTGGCCGTCGCCGAGCATGCCGCATTGCTGGTCGTGGTGGACGGCATGGGTGGGCACGCCGAAGGCGCGCGCGCCGCGGAAGTCACCCTGAAGACGCTGCTCGAGGCTTTCTGGCACACCCCGCAGCCGCTCTTCGATCCGCTCGGATTCCTGCACCTGACCCTCGGCCGGGCGCACGAGGAAGTGGTGCGCATCGGACTGCACCTGCCGCTCGAACACCGGCCGCGCGCGACCTGCGCGGTGTGCCTCGTGCAGCAGGGGTCGGCGTACTGGGCGCACGTCGGGGACAGCCGGATCTACCTGCTGCGCCAGGGCGCGGTGGCGGCCCGGACCCGCGATCACAGCCACGTCGAGCTGCTGCTGCGCGAGGGCCTGATCACGCCGGACCAGGCGCACAATCATCCCATGCGCAATTATGTGGAATGCTGCCTCGGCGGCGACCCGGTGCTGCCGGACATGACCCTCGGGCAGCGGCACGCACTGCAGCGGGACGATGTGCTGTTCGTCTGTACGGACGGGGTCTGGGGTTGCCTGCGCGATTCGGAGATCGCCACGGCGCTGACCCTGCCCGGGATCGCCGAACGGGACCAGCTGGCCGCGCTGTGCCGCACGGCGGTCAGCGCCGCCGGGCCCAACGGCGACAACACCTCGGGCGCGGTGCTGCGCTGGAAGGGCCCGTGAGTCCCGCGCGACCGAGCGGCCGCGCCGCCGACGAGCTGCGGCCGATCAGCTTCGAGCCCGGGTTCACCCGCCACGCCGAAGGCTCGGTGCTGGTGCGCTTCGGCGAGACCCATGTGCTGTGCACGGCGAGCGTCGAGGAGGTGATTCCGCCGTTCCTGCGCGGCAAGGGACAGGGCTGGGTGACCGCCGAATACGGCATGCTGCCGCGCTCGACCCACACCCGGCAGGCCCGCGAGGCCGCCCGTGGCAAGCAAAGCGGGCGCACCCAGGAAATCCAGCGCCTGATCGGCCGTTCGCTGCGCGCGATCGTCGATCTGAAGGCACTCGGCGAGCGCACCGTGACGCTGGACTGCGACGTGCTGCAGGCCGACGGCGGCACGCGCACGGCCGCGATCACCGGCAGCTACGTCGCCCTCGCCCAGGCGGTCGCCGCGTTGCAGGGCCGCGGGGCGCTCGGCCGCAGTCCCCTGCACGGGCAGATCGCCGCGATCTCGGTCGGCGTCGTCGGCGGCGCGCCGGTTCTCGACCTCGACTATGCCGAGGACTCGCAGGCCGAGACCGACATGAACGTGGTCATGAACAGCGGCGGCGCCTTCGTCGAGATCCAGGGCACGGCCGAAGGCCACGCCTTCCGGCGCCATGAGCTCGACGCGCTGCTCGACCTCGCGACGGGCGGGCTCGCGAGGATCTTCGCGCTGCAGTCACAGGCCGTCGCGGCACGCCGCTGAGCCTTAAGTGAAGGTCGTGCTCGCGAGCGGCAATGCCGGCAAGGTCCGGGAGTTCGCCGCCCTGCTCGCGGCGCGCGGCCTTACGGTCCTGCCCCAGACTGCCTTCGGGATCAGCCCGCCGGAGGAGACCGGCGCGAGCTTCCTCGACAACGCGCTCATCAAGGCCCGGCACGCGGCCGAGCGCTCGGGGCTGCCGGCGATCGCGGATGATTCGGGCATCGAGGTCGACGCGCTCGGCGGCCGGCCCGGCGTCCGCTCGGCGCGCTACGCCGGCGAGAACGCCGGAGATGCCGAGAACATCGCCCGGCTGCTGCAGGAAATGACCGGCGTGCCGGAGGCCGCGCGCACCGCGCGGTTTCGCTGTGTGCTGGTGTTCGTCCGCGACGGCGCCGATCCCGCGCCGCTCGTGGCCGAGGGCCTCTGGGAGGGCCACGTGCTCACATCCCCGCGGGGCGCCGGGGGGTTCGGCTACGATCCGGTCTTCCAGCCCGACGGATTCCCGGGCAGCGCGGCCGAGATGAGCGCCGCCGACAAGAACCGCGCAAGTCACCGCGCGCAGGCGCTGCGTGCGCTCATGGCCGCCCTGCCTTGAGCCTGCAGACCCCGCCGCTGTCGCTGTACCTGCACTTTCCCTGGTGCGTGCGCAAATGCCCCTATTGCGACTTCAATTCCTACACCCTCGGAAGCGAGCTCCCCGAGGCGGGCTACCTCGAGGCGCTGTCGCGTGACCTGCGTGAGCAGGCCGGATGGCCGCAGGTCAGGGGGCGGGAGCTCACGAGCGTGTTCATGGGCGGCGGCACGCCGAGCCTCTTTTCCCCCGACGCCATCGGCCGGGTGCTCGAGGAGGCGCGTGCGCTCTTCGGCTTCGCGCCGGACATCGAGATCACCCTCGAGGCGAATCCCGGCACGATCGAGCGTGGAGCCTTCGCCGAGTACGCCGCGGCGGGGGTCAACCGGGTGTCCCTCGGGGCCCAGAGCTTCGGGGCGCGGCAGCTTCAGGCACTGGGCCGGATCCACGGCGCAGCCGATACGGTGCGCGCGGCCGAGGAGCTGCATGCCGCGTCCTTGAGCAATTTCAATCTGGACCTGATGTATGGCCTGCCGGAGCAGGATCCGGCCGGCGCGCGAGTGGACCTGCGGCAGGCGCTGGCCCTGGAGCCGGCGCACCTCTCCCACTACCACCTCACGATGGAACCCGGCACGGTATTCGGCGCCCGGCCGCCCCCCCTGCCGAGCGAGGACAGCATCGAGTCGATGCTCGAGGCGTGTACCGGGATCCTCGGCGCCGCGGATTTCGGGCACTACGAGGTCTCGGCCTACGCGCGATCGGGCCGCGAGTGCCGTCACAACCTCAACTACTGGACCTTCGGCGATTACCTCGGCGCGGGCGCCGGCGCCCACCGCCAGCTCCCCGACGCGGCCCGCCGCGGCATCGTGCGGACCACCCACACCCGCGAGCCGCGCCGCTACCAGGCCGGGACACCGATCAGCGTGCGGACGGTCCTGCCTGCCGAACTGCCGTTCGAGTTCATGATGAACGCGCTGCGCCTGACCGCGGGGTTCAGCGCGGCGCTGTTCGAGGCGCGTACGGGGTTGAGTTTCGAGGCGGTGGCCCCCATCCTCCGAAGACAGCGGGAGCGCGGCCTGATCGAGGAGGTCGAGGGGCGCTGGGCCCCGAGCCCCACCGGGCTGCGGTTCCTGAACGAGCTGCTCGTGGAGTTTCTTCCCGACCCGGCCGGCGCTGCAGATCCGGAACTGTCAAGATCGCAGGGGCCCTGATTCGGGCTTCGCGGGCTCTTTATTCACAGGGCCGGCGAGGCACTTCGGTAAATGAGAGTATTACGTGCAATATTACCTATTCTGCACGACAAGATGCCCGTAACTTATTGAATGAAAAGGCTGAAACTAGGTGTACATTTCTTGACCAAGGTCATAAAAGTGCAATTTGGCCCGCAAATGGAGGCCCTGCAGGGCCGATAGTCCACAGAATTATCCACAGGTTCTGTGGATAAGGAATGGACCTGCACTGCAGCAGCTTGCCGGGGCCTTGAGCCCCGAAGCATTCACCGTTAAACTCCCGCGCCCTTTTGCCCTCAAGGGCCGATACCGGCCCGATCAAGTCCGAAGAGCCCATCATGAAAGACGCCACGCATCCCGAGTACAAGCAGATCAACGTCACCTGCAGCTGCGGCAACAGCTTCCAGACCGGTTCGACGCTGGGCCATGACCTGCAGGTGGAAGTGTGCGCCTCCTGCCATCCCTTCTACACCGGCAAGCAGAAGATGGTCGACACCGCCGGGCGCGTCGACAAGTTCCGCAAGAAGTACGGCACGGCGGCCGGCGCGCGCTGATCGGCTGACCCCGAGCCTGCCTTTTCGGGAAGGCGCGCACACCTGTGCGCGAATTAATTCCTGCTGCCTTGATTCCGCCGTCGGACCGTGTAAGGCTCAAGCCGCGCTTGCGCGAATCCCCCGCGTCGGCCTTCTTCAGGAAGCGGCAACAACATGAATGAGAGCAAGCTCGAGGTCGTCGACCGCGCCAGCGGCAAAAAGGCGGAACTGACGGTTCGTCCCGGATCGGTGGGCCCGAGCGTCGTCGACGTGGCGCCGCTGTACAGGGAATTCGGCGCCTTCACCTACGATCCCGGCTACGGGCTCACGGCCGCCTGCGAAAGCAAGATCACCTACATCGACGGGGATGCCGGCGTGCTCCTGCACCGCGGCTACCCCGTCGAGCAGCTCGCGGCGAAGAGCACCTTCACGGAAGTGAGCTACCTGCTGCTCTACGGCGAGCTGCCCAGCAGGAGCCAGCTCGAGGAGTTCACATCCAGCATCCGTCATCACACGATGATCAACGAGACGCTGCTGCGTTTCTTCAACGGCTTTCACCACAACGCCCACCCCATGGCCATGGTGTCGGCGGTCGTCGCATCGCTGTCGGCCTTCTACCACGACACGATGGACATCCATAACCCGCGGCACCGGGAGATCTTCGCGCACCGGATCGTCGCGAAGATCCCGACCATCGCCGCGGCCGCGCACAAGCACGCCGTCGGCCAGCCCTTCATCTACCCGCGCAACGACCTCGACTACTGCAGCAACCTGCTGCACATGATGTTCGCCGTGCCCTGCGAGCCCTACGAGGTCGACCCGGTGGCGGCGCAGGCCCTCGACCTGCTCTTCATCCTGCACGCGGACCACGAGCAGAACGCCAGCACCTCGACGGTGCGCCTGGCGGGCAGCACCGGCGCGAACCCCTATGCGGCGATATCGGCCGGCGTTTCGGCGCTGTGGGGCCCGGCCCACGGCGGCGCGAACGAGGCGGTGCTCGCGATGCTCGAGCAGATCGGCACCGTGGACAACATCCCGAAGTACCTCGCGATGGCGAAGGACAAGACGAGCCACTTCCGGCTCATGGGCTTCGGCCACCGCGTCTACAAGAACTTCGACCCGCGCGCGAAGATCATCCGCGAGATGTGCCACAAGGTGCTCGCGCGGCTCGGGAGCCCCGACAACCCGCTGTTCGAACTCGCGCTGCGCCTCGAAGAGGTCGCGCTGAAGGACGAGTACTTCGTCTCGCGCAAGCTCTACCCGAACGTGGACTTCTACTCCGGCATGATCTACAGCGCCCTCGGGATCCCGCGATCGATGTTCACGGTGATGTTCGCGATCGCGCGCACCGTCGGCTGGGTCGCGCACTGGCAGGAGATGATCGCCGACCCGAACATGCGCATCGGCCGCCCGCGGCAGCTCTACACGGGCTCCCCGCCCCGCGACTACGCGGACATCGGCAGCCGCTGAGGGCGCAAGGCCCGGGCTCGTTCAAGGGGCGGCGAGCAGCGCCTCGAGGTCCGCGACGTCCGCCCGTCGCATCGGCCGGCCGTCGACCGGGCTCACGGGAGCCTGCCGGATGCCGTCGGTCGGGAATACCGTGGCCTCGATGGACTGGTCGGCCTCCTCGAAGCGCACGCCGGGATACTCGAGCACCCGCTCGGCGCTCATCTTCACGCGCCGCGCGGTGACTTCGTGGCGGATCCCGTGGTCCATCAGCCACATCGTCACCGACTCGGGCCGCTCCGCGAACAGGTGCAGCTGCACCTCGGAGTGCTCGGTCGCCGTGCCGCTCAGCACCGGACCGACCAGCCGCGGCGCGAAGCCCGACAGGCGGCGCATCGCCTTCAGGGCCGCGCTGCGCTGGGCGTGCAGGGACTCACCGTGGGAGTCGCGGCCGAAGAGCCGCTGGTATTCGAACAGGGCCAGTTCGATTTCGGTGTTCTTCGGCAGCACGGCCCCGTCGGTGACCCCGAAGCGCTCGGCGGCCTTGCGCTTCGCGACGAGGAAGTCCCGGATGCCGTGCTCGGCCATGACCCGCGCGGCTTCCTGCGCGAGCGCGCGCCGCAGGTGTTCACCGCGAACGCTCAATCGTTTTGGCATGCGCCCATCATCTGGCCGCGGGGCCCGAAAATCAAACCCCCGCCGGGGCAGGATCAGAACAGCGAGTCCCCGCCGACGGGGGTCTGGTTGCCGGTCGGCTGGGTCTGGCTCGGGGCGGCGCTGCCCGGCAGGTGATTCACCATGAAGGTCTCGAGCATGCCGTCGGGATTCTCGGCGCTCACGAGCGCGCCGGTCTGCGCCGAGACCCGCAGCTGCACGAGACCGTCGGGCATCGGCAGCTTCTCCTCCGGCAGGTTCTTCAGCGCCTCGCGCATGTAGCCGATCCAGATCGGCAGGGCCGTGCGCGCGCCTTCCTCGGACTCCCCGAGCGAGCGCTCCTGGTCGAAGCCCACCCAGACGGTCGTCACGATGCGGGTGTTGAAACCGTTGAACCAGGCGTCCTTCGATTCATCCGTGGTGCCGGTCTTGCCGGCGAGGTCCGAGCGTCCGAGCACGAGGGCCCGGCTGCCGGTGCCGTGGCGGATCACGTCGGCCATCATGTCGGTGATGATGTAGTCGTTCTGCGGGCTGATGACCCGCGGCGCGAGCTGCCGGGGGGTGAGGGGACCGGCTCCGCCGCGGACCGCATCCGCAGCCGCGAGGGTCGCATCGCTCGCGTCCTTCAGGGGCACCGCGGTGAGGTCCGCGCTGTGTTCGCAGGACAGGCAGGCGATCGGCGCATCGGCGCTCCAGAGGATCTTCCCGGAGACATCCTCGATGCGGTCGATGAAGTAGGGGGAGACCCGGAAGCCGCCGTTCGCGAAGGTCGCGTAGGCGCCGGCCAGATCGATCGGCGCGACCTGCATCGTGCCGAGCGCGAGGGTGTAGTTGTTCGGCAGGGAGTCCTTCTGGAAACCGAAGCGCGTCGCGTAGTCGATGGCGTAGTCGACGCCGATCTGCCGCAACAGGCGTATCGAGACCAGGTTCAGCGACTTCGCCAGCGCCTCGCGCAGCCGCGTCGGGCCGTTGAAGCCCCCGTGGGAGTTCTTCGGACGCCAGGCCGTCTCCATGCCGCTGCCCTCGATGACGATGGGCGCATCCGGCAGCACCGAGGCGGCGGTGAAGCCGTTCTCCAGCGCCGAGGAGTACAGGAAGGGCTTGAACGAGGAGCCCGGCTGGCGCTTCGCCTGCACGGCCCGGTTGTACTTGTTGCTGAAGTAGTCGAAGCCGCCGACGAGGGCCGCGACGCCGCCATCGGTCGGGTCGATCGACACCAGGGCGGCCTGGGCCTCCGGGACCTGCACCAGCTGGGCCGCATGCTGGCCGTCGGTGTAGATATAGATGACATCGCCGCGGGCGAGCACGTCGCCGGCGCTCTTCGGCGCGGGCCCCGTGCGTTCGTAGTCGAGCTGCCGGCGCGCCCAGGCGAGCCCGTCCCAGTTGATCTGCTGGAACCCGAGGTCCTTCGCGTAGACCTTCGCGGACTGCTCGGCCACCTCGGTGACCACGGCCGGGATCAGCGGGCCGACGGGTGAGTATTCCTCGAGCTGATCCTCCAGGTCCGAGGCGTCGGCGCCGGCGGCCACCTCCACGTGAGCGTTGGCGCCGCGCCAGCCGTAGCGCCGGTCATACTCGATGAGCCCGAGGCGCACGGCGCGGTTCGCGGCGGTCTGCAGCCGCCCGTCGATGGTGGTGTAGACCCTGTAGCCGGCCGTCTCGGCCTTCGGCCCGAAGCGCTTGCGCACCTCCTGCCGCGCCATCTCGGCCACGTACTGCGCATCGACATCGTAGAGCGGGGCGTGGGTGCGGGCCTCGACCGGCTCGGCATTGGCCGCGGCCGCGACCTCGGCGTCGATGAACCCCAGGTCCTTCATCCGCCGCAGCACGTAGGTGCGGCGGACCTTCGCGAACTGCGGGTTGACGATCGGGTTGTAGCGCGAGGGCAGCTGCACGATGCCGGCGAGGGTCGCCGCCTGCGCGACGGTGAGCTGCTCGAGTGGCTTGCCGTAGAAGGTCTCGGCGGCGGCCGCCACGCCGTAGGCGCGCTCGCCGAAGAACACCACGTTGAGGTACAGCGCGAAGATCTCCTGCTTCGTGAACTCGTGCTCCATGCGGTAGGTGAGGAAGGCCTCCGCGAGCTTGCGGCGCCAGGTCTTGTCGAGGGTCAGGTAGAGCTGACGGGCCGCCTGCTGGGTGATCGTGCTCGCGCCCTGGGCCCGGTCGCCGGAGATGATGTCGACGAGCACCGCGCGCAGCACGCCCTGGTAGTCGATGCCGTGGTGCTGGAAGAACCGGTCATCCTCGGCGGCGAGGAAGGCGTGCTTGACGAGGTCCGGGATCTGCTCCCAGGTCACCGGGATGCGGCGCTGTTCGCCGATCTGCGCGATCAGGTCGCCGTCGCGCGTGTACACCCGCAGCGGCACCTGCATTTCGACGTTGCGCATGGCCTCGACCGACGGCAGCGAGGGTTCGAGGTAGACATAACAACCGGCGAGGCCGATCGCACCGAGAAGTGTGAGCAGGATCACGCTGCCCGTGGCCGCCATGAGTACCGAGATTAAGGTTCGTTTCACAGAACGTGACTGTATCCGCTTGATTAGGTTTCAGCTGCTATGCATAGTAGCTGCCGACTCTAAAGGGCAAACTCACCGAAAGGTGGGGACGCAAAGCTTCCGGTCTAAGGGCCTCGGGCGCCTAGGACAGCGGGGCTGCCGGCTTCGAACTGTATACGATCCGCGCCATGGGCCAAGCATGGCCGGACCGGTAGCCGCAGTCTTCCGCTTTCCGCCCCGCACCTCCTCAAGCCGGCGGCCTTGGCTCCCCAGGAAACGATTGGACCATACGCAAACGCAAATGCCGGCGGCGACGGGATCACGTAACTGTGATGCCGGCGGCATTTCCGGGCTCCGTACTGCCGCTAGGCTCGCAGGCGGGCTGATTCGTGAGCTTTCTCACGTTCTATTTAACTTTTCACTGTTATATAGTGACCTTCGAATTTACCCTGCACGGGCGCTTTCGGCTGTAACTTACTGATAAGGAAACAAAATGTTCCTCCTCCAGGGTAAGTATCGCCCGCTCGTCGGTCTTGACATAACGACATCGTCGGTCAAATTGATCGAGCTGTCGATGTCGGGCGGGCAGTACCGGGTCGAGGCTTACGCCGCCGAGCCCACGCCGCAGAATGCGGTGAACGAACAGACCATCGTCGACGCCGATGCCGTCGGCGAGGCCGTCAAGCGCTGCATCAAGCGCTCCGGCACGCGCTGCCGCGAGGTCGCCATCGCGATCAACGGCGATGCGGCCATCACGAAGGTCATCCAGATGCCCCGGAGCCTGCGCGCCGCCGACCTCGAAGCGCAGGTCGAGATGCAGGCCGACCAGTACATCCCCTTCCCGATGGACGAAGTCAGCTACGACTTCGAGGTGCTCGGACCCTCCGAGAAGGAGTCCGAGACCAACGACGTGCTGCTCGTCGCGACCCGCACCGAGAACGTCGAGCAGCGCCAGGCCGCGATCAACGCGGCCGGGCTCACCGCCAAGATCGTCGACGTCGAGGCCTTCGCCCTCGAGAACGCCTGCAAGCTGATGACGCACCAGATGCCCGACGGCGGCATCGACCGCTCGATCGCGGTGGTCGACTTCGGCGCCACCAGCACCACCTTCAGCGTCCTGCGCAATCTCAAGGTCGTGTACACGCGCGACTTCGCCTTCGGCGGGCAGCAGCTCACCGAGGAGATCATGCGCACCTACGGGCTGTCGATGGAGGAAGCCGGTCGCGCGAAGAAGGAAGGCGGCCTGCCCGGCAACTACCAGTCCGAGGTGCTCGACCTGTTCATCGACGACATGACCCAGCAGGTCAGCCGCTCGCTGCAGTTCTACCTGGCCTCCGGATCCGGGCGCGAGCAGCCCGAGAAGATCCTCGTGTGCGGCGGCTGCGCGAACATCTCCGGGGTCGGCGACGTCATCTCCAGCCGCGTCGGCATTTCGGCCGAGAAGGGCGATCCGCTGGGGCAGATGAAGCTGTCCTCGCGCGCGAAGGCCCAGGCCGTGCAGCGCGACGCCACGGCACTGCTCACCGCCTGCGGTCTCGCTCTGAGGAGTTTCGACTGACATGCCACGGATAAACCTCCTCCCCTGGCGCGACGAACAACGCAAGGAACGCCAGGCGCAGTTCCTGATCGCGCTCGGTGGCGCCACGCTCATCGCCGCCCTGCTCGCATTCCTCGGCTACCTGATGTTCTCCTCGATGATCGACGGCCAGCAGCGCCGCAACGACCGGCTGCGCGCCGAGATCAAGCACCTCGACAAGCAGATCGAGGAGATCAACAGCCTCGAGACCTCCAAGCAGAACTTCATCGCGCGCATGGACATCATCGAGAAGCTGCAGCGCTCGCGCCCCGAGATCGTCCATGTGTTCGACGAGATCGTGAAGACGCTGCCCGACGGGACCTATCTCACCGCCATCAAGCAGACCGACCGGAAGTTCCGCTTCGACGGGGTGGCCCAGTCGAGCACGCGCGTGTCGACCTTCATGCGCAGCATCGACTCCTCCGAGTGGCTGCGGAACCCCGAGCTGCAGGTCGTGGCCGCGGATGCCTCGACCGGCGGACAGAGCTTCACGGTGTTCGCCGATGAGGTTCCGAGCGGCGCCGATACGGGACCCGCGGCGCCCGCACCCGGCGCGCGGCCCGGCGTCTCGAAAATGGGCGGCGTACGCCGGGGTGTATCGCCATGAACCTGCTCGAAGAACTGCGGGCACTCGACCCCCGCGAACCGGGCCGCTGGCCGCTGCCGATCCGCATCGGCGCGGTGGCCGTGTGGCTCGTGGTGCTGACCTTCATCCTCGTCTACTTCTTCGTCTGGACGAACGAGAGCCCGGTGCTCGACCAGTACCAGCAGGAGGAGCAGAAGCTGCGGCAGGAATTCCGCACGAAGCATGCGCAGGCCGTGAACCTCTCCGTCTACAAGCAGCAGCTCGCCGACATCGAGCGCTCCTTCGGCGCCCTCCTGCGCCAGCTCCCGGGCCGCACCGAGGTGCCGAACCTGGTCGTGGACATCTCCCAGACGGGGCTCGCCGCGGGCCTGCAGGAGAAGCTCTTCCAGCCGGGGCCCGAGGTCAAGAAGGACTTCTACGCGGAGCTGCCGATCCGCATCCGCCTCTCCGGCAGCTACCACCAGTTCGGTCAGTTCGTCAGCGGCATCGCGGCCCTGCCACGCATCGTGACGCTGCATGACATCGAGATCAAACCCGACGGCAAGTCCGGCTACGACAACCTCATCCTCGATCTGACGGCGAAGACCTATCGCTACCTGGACGAGGACGAGCTCGCCGCAGCGGATGCCAGCAAGAACAAGGATGCCCATAAATGAGCGCCTTCGACGCCGCTCCCCGCATCCGTCCCGCCGCGCTGCTGCTCGGCCTGCTCTGCGCCGCCGCCGTGCTCGCCGGCTGTTCCGGGGGCGACGATGACCTGCAGAACTTCATCACGGAGACCAACAAGGAGGCCGGCGGCCGGGTCGAGCCCCTGCCCGAGGTCAAGCCGTACCAGACCTACACCTATGCGGACATGAACCTGCGTTCGCCGTTCATGCCGACCTCGCCGAACGCCGGCAATCCGAACCTGCGGCCCGACGCGCATCGCAACCGCGAGTTCCTCGAACAGTACTCGCTCGACACCATGAAGATGGTCGGTTCGATCCTGCAGGGCGGACAGGAATATGGCCTCGTGCAGACCAAGGACGGCCTCGTGCACCGGGTCGTGGTCGGCAACTACATCGGCCAGAACGACGGCAAGATCACCGGTATCAGCCCCTCCAAGATCGACGTCCGCGAAATCGTTCCGGACGGCCTGGGTGGCTACATCGAGCGCCCCGCGGCGCTCGCGTTGAACGATTAGCCGAACGGCTGCAGGGAGTTTTCAACAATGACACGCTCAAACCCGTTGAACCGGATCCGAAGCGCCTTCGGGACGCTCCTGACCGCGCTCATCGTCGGTTCAACCCTCCTGTCGCCGGCCCGCGCAGCCGACAGCAATACGCTGCAGGCCATCGACGTGCGGCCCATGGCCGGCCAGCAGCTGCAGCTCACCCTGAAGCTTTCGGGACCGGCCCCGCAGCCGACGAGCTTCACCATCGATGATCCCGCGCGCATTTCCGTGGACCTGCCGGGCACGACGCTCGCGCTGGCGTCCCGGCGCATCGACGTGCGCTCGGGCGGCCTCGACACGATCCTCGCCGCGCAGACCGCGGACCGAAGCCGCCTCGTGCTGAACCTCGACAAGATGCTCCCCTACGCGATGAAGGTCGACGGCAACAGCATCGTGATCACCCTCGGCGTCGCCGCCGGCTCCCAGGCCGTGGCCGCCGCCGCGACCCCCGCCGCGGTGAGCGACGGCGCGGCCCCCGCCGTGGTCGGCGCGCCGCGCACCATCCAGAGCATCGACTTCCGCCGCAGCGTCGATGGCGCCGGCCGGGTCGTCGTGCGCCTCTCCGATCCGCACACCCCGATCAACCTGCGCCAGGTCGGCGACCAGGTCGTGGTCGACTTCGTGGGCACCGACCTGCCGAAGAGCCTCATGCGGCGCTTCGACGCCTCGGATTTCGGCACCTCCGTGACGAGCTTCGATGCGAACCGCGCCGGGGGCGATGCGCGCCTCGTCATCAGCGCGAAGGGCGACTACGAGCAGCTCGCCTACCAGACCGACAACCAGTACGTGGTCGAGATCCAGCCGCAGCGCAAGCGCGAGGTGGCGCTCGAGGAGAAGCGCCAGTACACCGGCGAGAAGATGACGATGAACTTCCAGGACATCGAAACCCGCGCGCTCCTGCAGCTGCTCGCCGACCAGAGCGGCCAGAACATCGTGGTCAGCGACTCGGTCCGCGGCAGCGTCACCTTGAGGCTGCAGAACGTTCCCTGGGACCAGGCCCTCGACATCGTCCTGCGCACGAAGGGCCTCGACAAGCGCCAGGACGGCAACGTCATCATCGTGGCGCCGGCCGAGGAGATCGCCAACCGCGAGAAGGCCGAGCTCGCCGCGCGCAAGGACCTGCAGGAGCTCGAGCCGCTGCGCTCGGAGTACCTGCAGGTCAACTACGCGAAGGCGGCCGACATGGCCACCCTGATCAAGTCGACGGGCCGCTCGCTGCTGTCGCCCCGCGGCAACGTGTCGGTGGATGCGCGCACGAACACCCTGCTGCTGCAGGACACGGCCGACCGGCTCGAGGACATCCGCCGGCTGGTCGCAACCCTCGACATCCCCGTGCGCCAGGTGCGCATCGAGTCGCGTCTCGTCATCGTCACCAATGACTTCCAGCGCGAGCTCGGCGCCGTGCTCGGCTTCAACGGCATCACGAAGAACGGCGCGAACGGCCTCGTGACGACCTCCGGCTCGGCCGCCGGGGTCGACACCATCGTCGGTTCGGCCCTCAACAACCTGACCACCACCGGCTCGACCTTCCCGGTCACGATCCCGACGGGCGCGAGCGCCCCGACGCGCTACAACGTCAACCTGCCGGTCTCGAGCCCCGCGGGCAGCATCGCCCTGGGGATCCTCGGTTCCGACTACCTGCTCGACCTGGAGCTGTCCGCGGCGCAGACGGAGACACGCGCCGACATCATCTCCTCGCCGAGCGTGATCACGGCGAACCAGAAGCAGGCGAC
>DATJPN010000054.1:0-10293 GCA_035506335.1 Steroidobacteraceae bacterium
TGAAGCCTCGACGGCCATCCGGCTGCTGGTGCAGGGCGGTGCCGACGTGAACGCGACCGACGTGCGCGGCCTGACGGCGCTGCATGGCGCGGCGCTGCTGGGCTTCGATGATGTCATCCGCACGCTCGCGGCCGAAAATGCCCGTCTGGACGTCCGGGACAAGCGCGGCATGACGCCTCTGGACATGGCCTTGGGGAAGGGCGGTGGTCTCGGCCGCGGGGGCGAGGGCGCGACCGTCCACCAGAGCAGCGCCGACCTCATCCGGCAGCTGCTGGCGAACGCCGCGGGGTCACCGGCAGCGCCTGCGGCGGCGCCGGGCACGGCCAGCGCCGGCCAATGACCTGAAAGCCTCGATATTCACTCACGATCCGCGAAGACTAAGAAATGCTGCAAAGTGTCCGCCTGGTGTGGGACCTGCCCACCCGAATCTTCCACTGGCTGCTGGTGCTGACCATCATCTGCCTGTACACCACCGCCAAGCTCGGGTTCACCTGGATGCCCTGGCACATGCGCCTGGGCTACCTCATGATCGGCCTGCTGATCTTCCGTGTGATCTGGGGCCTCATCGGTCCGCGGCATGCCCGGTTCGTCAATTTCATCAAGGGTCCGGGCGCGATGCTCCGATACCTGAAGGGCGGCGTGCACAGCGTGGGGCACAATCCCCTGGGCGCCGGCATGGTGATCCTCATGCTGCTGCTGCTGGCGGTGCAGGTGACCACCGGGTTGTTCAGCACCGATGACATCGCCTATGTCGGACCCTACAACCCGTTTGTCAGCCATGCACTGGCCGAACAGCTCACGGCCATCCATCACAAGAATTTCAACCTGATCCTCGCGGCTGTGGTGCTGCACCTGTGTGCCATGGCCTTCTACACCTTCGTGAAGAAGGAGCGTCTGGTGCCGGCGATGCTTCACGGCCGCAAGAGCGCGCAGCTGGTGCCCGAGCACGAGGCCATCCCGGGCAGTGAGCTGTGGAAGGCCCTGCTCGTGATCGCCGTCGCCGGAGGATGCGTCTACTGGCTGCTGCACGCGGCGCCGCCGCCGCCGGCCAGCATCGACTATTGAGCCAACCAGGCCCGGTGGCAGATTTCGGCCGCTTCAGCCGGGCTGTGGCGGACGATGTCGATGACCCGGTCGACGGGCTTCAGCGGCCCGAACAGCGCCGGATCGGTGACCTTGAACAGTCCGATGGTCGCAACCGGCGTGGCGCTCGCCAGATGCATCGGGCCCGCGTCCGCCGAGACGAACAGGCGCGTCGAGGCGATCGCCGCGGCCAGCGCCCGTGTCGAGGGCACGTGAATGCCGATGATGTCCGCACGGATGGGCGCCGTGGCGGGTGAGGGCAGGAATTCCACGGGAATCGCCCGGGGTTCGAGCGCCAGGTAAGCCTCCCAGAAGGCCAGCCACCACTCGCGCCCCAAGGCCTTGCGATGGGTGGCATGGGCGAAAAAACCGACCACATCCCGCCCAGGCTGAGGCCCCGGGCCGATGGCCTGCGCGATCAGGGCCTGACCTGCGGCGAGCTCCTCAGGGGACAGCGCCAGGAACAGCTCCTGGCGCGGCGGGGGCCAGGCCGCGCCGAATATCCGGCAGGCGAGGTACAGCGGCTGCAGCGCCCGGTGCGCGACCTCTCCCGGCACGGGTACGGCGTGGGTGAGCGGCGCCCACTGTCCGGGACCTGAAAATCCGAGCCGGTAGCGCGCCCGGGCGAGGCTGAGCAGGGCATGACCGCTGGTGGACTCCGGAATGGGGTCGATGGCGAGCGCGTAGCGCTCCTTGCGCACTTCACGCAACGCGGCGACGTAGCGCCCGATCCGCAACGGTGAGCGGTGCGGAAACACGATCACGCGGCGCACGCCGGGCAGCGCCCCGAGCAGCTCGGAGCCTGCGCGATACCCGATGGCGAGGTCGATGGCCGCATCCGGCAGCAGTTCATGCAGCTCGCGGATCAGCGGCGTGAGGAACATCGTATTGCCGATGCGCCCGTTCAGGCGGCAGATCAGCACCGAGGACACCGACTCGGGCGCGAGCGCGGTGGCATACCGGCGCGTGCCGGCCACCGTCGTGAGCGCCTGGCTGAACAGCGAACGGCTGCGGCGACGCAGACCCTTGAGTGCATCGCGAAGGCTCGGGCGCGGCATCATGCGGGAAGTCTGCGGGCTCGTTGCCGGATCGTCAACGCGGGGCACTCGGGTATGATGCCGACGATGCCAGCGACAGATGCGTCATCGGGACTACTCTGCATCGAACCGAACCTGAGGAACCCGGGCGGGCACTACGCGGAATTCGTGCGCGCACTCGGGATCGGCGCAGGCCCACAGGGCATCGACGTGTTCGCGCATCCGGATGCGGATCCGTTCCTGCGCCGTATGGCGGGCGTGCGCATCGATGGGCGCGCACCGCGCGCCGACCGGGCGCTGGCGGAGTGGCGGGCCATCGACGGATGCATCGCGGGGCAGCGCCTGTTCCTGGTTCTCACCGCCGATGGCCGCCACACGGCCGTGGCCTCGTTGCTGTCGCGGACCCGCGGTAGACCCTTGAGCCGTGCGCGGTTCTATTTCCACAGCATGCCGACGGGCCTGAAGGCCACGTTGCTGAAACTCTCGAGGCGCGCGCAACGCGAGGCCCTGGCGATCGCGCCGACCGCGGGCATCGCCGCGCAGCTGCGCGCGCTCGGCTGGCGGCGCGTTGCCTATCACCCGTATCCGGCGATCGGCCCTGCGCCGGGGCCGCAACCGACCCAGTTCCGGCACCTGCTGATGGCCGGTGCCGCGCGCCTCAACAAGGGCCTGGACCTGATCGCACCGCTCCTGGAGTCCTGGTCGGCGCAGGGGCGCAGCATTCCGCTCGTCATCCAGGTCTCCCGCAAGCACGTACACCGCCACGGGTCACGCGAGGCGCGCCTGGTCGAGTCCGTGCTCGAGAGCGGGTATCCGGCGCTGCGCGCCGAGGAGGGTGCCCCGGATCGTGCCGAGTACAGCCAGCGCTTCAGCGGAGCGCTGGTTCTGGCCCCCTATGAGCGGCGCCGGTTCGCCGACGCCGTGAGCGGCGTGGTGCTCGATGCCCTGCTGCACGGCGCGCCGGTGATCGCCACCCGCGGTACGTGGCCGGGCGCCCAGGTGGAGCGTTTCGCCGCGGGTGTCACGCTGCAGGCGCGCACGGTGCACAGTCTCAGCGATGCCGTCGATCAGATCCTCGCGGATTGGCCCGCCTACAGCGCCCGTGCCTGCGAAGCCGCCGCGGTACTCGCCCGCGAGCATGACCCGGCGGGGCTCTTCAGGCTGTTGATGCAGGAGAATCAGGCCACCGGATGAGGTGGCGATATCGCCTGCCACGCGTCCAGTTCGCGGTTGATGAAGGCGTAGAAGTTCTGCTCCTGAAGCAGCATCCGGCGCGCGGCGGTGATGGCCGCGAAGCGGGCGTCATATTCGTTGCGTGCCATCACGTCCCGGATCTGCTCGATGACGTTCGCCTCGCCGATGTCGATGGGTACCACGCAGGCCTCGGGCAGGTACTGCGCGATCTGCGGGCACCCGTGGTAGAGGGGCAGCGACCAGGCGAGCAGGGCGTCGGCGACCTTTTCGGTCCAGTACAGCGCCGAGACGCTGTTCTCGATGACGATGGAGTAACGCGATGCGCCATGCGCCTGCCACTTGCTGGCGGCGAAACCGCGGTAGTTGCGGAAGCGCCTGAGGCCGTCGCCGCGTCCCCAGAGCACGTAGTCGAGGCCCGATTCATCGAGCCGGCGCAGGAACTCGAGGCGTTCGCGGTGGCCCTCGAGGCTGCGCAGGTCCGAGGTGATCATGCCGAGCGGTATGTGCTTGCGGGGCACGGTGGCCGTCGAGAGGAAGTCCCAGGATCGCCCCACGTGAAAATGCACATAGGGCGGGCTCGGCCGGTAGATTCCGCCCCGCTGCAAGAGCGTACGGCTGTTGGTGTAGAACCGGGAGACCAGTGTGTGCTCGTCGCCCTTGTCGTAGCCTAACCGAAACACGTACTCCTCGGGCTCCATGTGCAGGGCCCAGACACGCTCAGGCGCCGGCAGCGACTCGGTGAAGACGCGCGCGCCGCTGCCCGCGGCGTGCAGCGAGTTGAGCACCAGGTAATGATCGGCCGGGCCCTCGGCGACGAACAGCGTGCCGCCCCACTGGCAGCTGCCGCCCGGGGTCTGCTGGATCGTCCGCTGCCACAGTCCCGGAAAATTGCCCACGAGCCGCACGGTGCGGCGTATCCCCAAGGATGCCTTGCGCTCCGGAGTGAGACCCAGCACGCGGCGGATCCTCGGGCGATGCCAGAAATCACGGTACTTCTGGCGGGAAATCTCCGCCATGACCTTGCCAAATTTCGCGCGCAGCACTTCGCCTCAGTTCCGCGAGGGTTTCGGATATTGCGTTGACCGTGACATATAATTCCACACCTCTCAATGTCGCGACTGCCCACACTCCTCATGACGGCGACGATCGACCCGGGTGCCATGCCCATGGTGGCCCGGCGCGATCCCCAGCAGCGGCTGCGCGACTATGAGTGGGCTCTGGGCGGATGGCTGGCCAGCGGCGGCGTGCGGCGGATCGTATTCTGCGAGAACTCCGGCCATGACCTTGCGTCACTGAAGCGGCTCTGCGCTGCATATCCCCAGGTCGAGGTCGAATTCTTAAGGATTCGGGGAGGGGGCGATGTGAGCCGCGGCAAGGGCCACGCCGAACTGGGCATCATCGCCGAGGCGCTGGGGCAATCGAGGCTGATCGAGGCGGCAACGGTTCTGGTCAAGTGCACGGGCCGGCTGCAGGTGCAGAATGCCCCGCGCGTCCTCGATGACATCGCCCGCGGCGAGTTCGACGTGATGTGCACCATCAGGCGCCGCGGCCGATTCGCCGACAGCCGGCTGTTCGCCGCCACCCCGGCATTCTTTCGCGAGCAGCTGATACCGCGCTCGGGCCAGATCGACGACAGCCGGGGGGTGTACCTCGAACACGTCCTGGCGCGCGCCGTGCGCGCGGCGGTGGATGCCGGGGGCCGGTGGCGGCCGTTTCCGACCCGGCCCCGGATCGCGGGTATCTCCGGCACGCGCGGCCTGGTGCTGACCGAGTCACCCGCCACGAGCCTGCTCAAGGCCATGTGGCATCGGGTGCTGAACCTCAGGCACGGTGGGTGAGGCCGAAAAACAAGAATGGGTGGCCCGTGAGGGCCACCCATTCCCGATCGACCTGACCGACTCCGGCCCGGAGGCTTACTTGTCGCGGAACTGGTCGTGGCAGGCGCCGCAGGTCTTGCCGACCGCGCCGGCAGCCTTCTTCGTCGCCCCCTCATCGCCGCTCTTGGCAGCCGCCTCGAGATCCGCGGCGGCCTTGACGAGGTCGTTGGCCTTGTTGTCGAAGTCGGACTTGTTCGTCCAGATGCCCTCACGCGCCTTCGTGGTCAGCGTGAAAGTATGCGTGTCCTTGGCGAACACTTCCGGAATCATCGAGGCCAGGGTCTGCAGGCGCGCGCCGGCCTTCTCGGCCACCGCGGCATTGAACGGCGCCCCACGGAGCATGCCGCCGACGGGCCCGAACACGAAAGCCTGGAGCTTGAAAAGTCCCTGGCGGGTGAGTGCGGACTGTGCCGCCTGCTGCTCAGGGGTCGGCGGCGCGCCGCCCTGCGCCATCGCGGCCGAAGCCACGATCATTGATCCGACGGCAGCGAGGCCGATTCTGGTGATCCCGTTCATCTCGTCATTCCCCCTTCGTGAGGTGGCCGTATTGGTAAATCAACCTGGGCGCAGTCTAGCAGAGGAGCCGCGCGCGGAGCGTTACAAGCGAGTGAGCCTTTGCGGGGTCAACTGGCGCGGGCGGCCGTGGTGACCAGGGCCGGGGGCGGGACTTCGCGATCCCAGTAAGGCGTCTCGGGTCCGAAGATGCTCACCAGGTAATCCACCAGTGCCCGGACCTTCAGGGGCACGAGGCGCCGCCCGGAGTACACCGCAAAGATGGCGACATCGGAGCTGCCAGCGTAGGCGGGCATGACCCGCTTGAGGACGCCGCGGCGCAGCTCCGGGCCGACATCCCACGTTGACCGGAAGCCGATGCCCATGCCGGAGACGACCGCCTCGCGGACCACCTCGCTGGAATTGGTCTGCAGCAGGGTCTGGGGCTTGAAGGTGATCGGGCCCTCCGGGCCCTCCAGGCGCCAGGTGACCTGGGGACCGCCGGCGACGAGCCGATGGTGGTGCAGCTCGGCGATCGTGCGCGGCTCGCCGTGGCGCTCGATGTACTCCGGGGAGGCGCACAGCACCCGCCGGTTGGGCGCCAGCCTTCGGGCCACCAGGCTCGAATCCGGCAGGGTGCCGATGCGCACGGCCACATCGAAGTTTCCGGCCACCAGGTCGACATAATCATCATTGAGATCCACGGCCAGGCGCAGGTCCGGGTAGGACTCCATGAACCCGGTGAGCCTCGGGACCACGTGCAGGCGCCCAAAGGCCGTCGGCAGGGAGACCCGCAGCACCCCCCGGGGGCGCTCCGAGTCCACCGAGGCGAAGCTCTCGGCATCATCCACGGCCGCCAGCACCGCCAGGACACGCTCATGGAAGCGCTGACCCACATCGGTGGCGGTGACGCGGCGGGTCGTGCGCTGCAGGAGTCTCACGCCCAGGCGGTCCTCCAGGCGGGTGACCCGCTTGGAGATCATCGCCGGTGAGGAGTGCAGTTCCCGCGCGGCCGCGGAGAGGCTCCCGGCCTTGATCACGCGGGCAAAGATCTCGTAATCGAGCAGGTCGGTCATCTTTTCCACAGGGGCCCGATTATCTCAACCGGCAAGGGTGCCGGGCGTTAAATGTCACAAGTGGCACGCCTTGTAGCCTGATCGGCACCGCCGCGCTCACCGGTTGCTGTGGCTCGTATACGACGGGTAAAAAAAGGCCGCACTCCGTGAAGAGTGCGGCCGGTGAACCGGACCGGCTGCCCTGATCGGGCAGACGGCGTTCGACTTTAGTTAGAAGATCATGCGGAAGCCGACGCGATAGGCCTGACCCAACTGGTCGTAGAAGGCCGCACTCGCGCCACCGAGTGTGGCATCCACGAACGGCGGGGACTTGTTCATCAGGTTGTTGACCTGTCCCCACAGCTGCAGGCTCTTCAGGCCCGGGATCTTGTCCAGCGTGTAGGAGGCGTTCAACCCGATCAGGAAGTACGCCGGCACACGGTTGGCCATGCCCTGGGGCAGCAGGCTGTAGCCGATTCCCGAGGCGGCCTTCTGGGCGGCCGTCTGGTTGGGGGATCCGGCGTAGAAGCTGTTCACCAGCCAGTTGCACAGGTTGCTCGTGTCGGCGAAGTTCGCAACACTGCAGCTCAGGTCGGTGTTGCTGATCGTGCCCTGACCCACCCAGCTCAGGTTCGGCGTGATGCTGAAGTTCGCCATGCTCCAGGTGACGTACAGGTTGCCGCGCCAGCGGGCCGCCGCCTGGTAGTTCGGCAGGAACAGGCCGCCGCCGCCGGTCGCGTTCAGGACGTTGCGGATGAGGCCGCCGGGGCTGTCCTGCACCAGCTGCTCGCCCACCCAGGTGGTCAGGGCGCGGGCGCTCAGGGTGCTGCCGCCCGGCAGACCGGTGGTGTAGCTCACCGAGAAGTCCACGCCACGCTCGTCCATGTAGCCGCCGTTGTAGGCCGAGCCGTTCTCGCCCACCACATTGGCCACGTTGCCCAGCTGGAAGGCCGCCGCGCCGGTCAGCCAGCCACCGGGATTGGTGGTCGAGCTGGCGCGCGGAACACCGGGAACCGCGGCGCCGGGTGCGTAGTACAGGGGGTTGAACTGCATCTGGTTGCAGTAGGCCTGCTCCCCGGCGATACAGTTGGCGCCGTCGACGAAGGCATTGCCGCCCTCGATGCCGCTGGTCAGGTGGATGTGGAACCAGTCGGCCGAGGCCTGCAGACCCGGCACCGGCGGCGGGCTGAACACCAGCCCTAAGGTCGTGGTGTTGGCCGTCTCCGGCTTCAGGTCGACGTTGCCCAGCAGGTTGATGGTGCACAGGCTGTGATAGGCGAAGTTGCCCGAGTAGCACGCGCCGAAGGCGCTGCCCGGCACGAAGCTCTGCGAGTAGTACAGGTCACGCGGATCCGGCGCGCGCGAGTCATGCGACTGCGCACCGCGGAAGCGGATGCCATCGATGGGCTCGTACACCAGCGAGGCCTTCCAGGTCGGCAGCGAGCCCTTGCCCTCGGCCCCCGGAGTGATGTCCACGCCGTACAGGGCCTTGTTGTCGTAGAAGGAGTCGCGGCCGGTCACGTCGACTTCCAGGGTCTTGGCAAGATAGGCGTTCTTCAGCAGCGGGAAGTTCGCCTCGAGGAAGACCTCGTTGTAGGTGCTGCTGCCGCCGTAGTCGTTGCCGAACTGGTAGGCGAAGTCCGTGGCCTTCGCCAGGCACGCCTGCTGCGCAGGCGTGAGGCCGGCGTTGGTCAGCGTGTTGCGGGCCCCCGGGCACTCGGCAAAGTCGTTGTAGGTGAGCTCCCGGTGGTATTCGTAACCGGCGGCTACGGAGAAGGCGCCGGCGCCGACACCCTTCCAGAAATCCCCCGAGGTGTTCAGGGTGAAGGAGGTCATGCTCTGTTCCAGCGACAGCGACAGCGGACCGGTGCCGTAGTTGGCCGCGGCCGCCGGCAGCGGCTGGGTGCCGAACGGATTTAAGGGCTGGCAGGTCGAGGCGAGGAGGGCCAGGACCTGGCTCTCGTGCAACCCGGAGACCGGGCTCACCGGATCATAGGCGGCCAAGCCGCCGTAGACCGACGTCCACACCGGCAGGCCGCCGGAGGCGCCGAACAGGGTGCCGAGCCCGCCCGGGAAGAAACTGCCGAAGGGCGTGTAGGCCGCCCGGGCGTTGGCCGCGGCCGCAGCCAGGGTGGCTTGCGAGTTCACGCGGCAGGTCGGCGCTCCGCCGGCGCCGGCGACGGCATCGAGGGCCATGCTGAACTCCAGCACCGTGGGCTCGTGGTAGGAACCCTCCACGTTGTTGGTCTTGCCGTAGAGGCCGTGGGCGTCCCAGGTCCAGGAGCTGTCCCCGATCTTGCCATCAAACCCCACCGACACCTGCTTGAGGGTGGTGTTGTTGAACTGTACGTCCGGGATCTGCGCGTTCCAGTCCTTGGAGAACGCGTAGCCGGGGGAGTCGCCCGGGCCGCCGAAAATGGTGCTGCCGTCCGCTGTCACGGCCGCCGCGGCATTGGCGGCCAGTTGCGCGGTGGTCAGGCCGGTGGCCGCCTGCAGGTAGGGGTTGTCGAACCCCAGGAGGTTGCCGCTGGTGATCTGGAAGTTGCTCAGCGGGTTGTAGGCCTGAACCTTGCCCCAGTTCAGGTCGATGTTCATGTTGATGTTGTCGGTGATCTTGGCGCTGATCAGGCCGGTGATGATGCCGCGCTTCACCGCGGTGATCAGGTTCGCGTACTTGTTGACCAGCTCACCGTCACCCCCCGGCGCCGTGCCGGAGTAGGGGTCGTTGTTGCCGATGAACGGCAGCTGTCCCAGGCCATCGGGCGAGGCCGAGTTGACCGGTGCCAGGAGCGTGCTGTACGAGAAGGCAGAAGAAGTGAATCCCATCGGCGCGAAGACGCCGTACGGACCGGTGTTCGTGGTCAGGCCGGAACCAAGAGCGTAGATCGCCGTGGCGGCCGTGCCGTAGCCCGATGCCGCGGCGGTCGACACCTGATAAGGCCCGAAGTCGGCCGAACACCAGGTGCGCCCCGAGTACTGGCACCCGGCCGGATCCTGCTTCTGGTACTCGGCGCCGAGCACGAAGTGCACGCGGTTGTCGAACAGCCCATGGCCGTAGGCGGCGGCCACGTGATTGGTCTTGGCGTCGTTGTAGTGCGTGTCGTAGGTGTCCGCGTCGAACTTGCCGCCCTCGAGCTGGTGGTCGAGGATGACGTTGATCGCGCCGGCGACGGCGCCGGAACCGTAGGCCGCCGAGGCGCCGCCGGTGACCGAATCAACGCGCTGCACCAGCACCTGGGGGATGAAGTTCAGGTCGAAGCTGTCCAGGGTGTTGGTGGAGACCGCGCGCTGGCTGTCGATCAGCGTCAGGGTGCGGGCGCCGAAGAAGGGGTTCAGGCCGCGCAGGTCCGGGATGAAGGCGCCGGTGTTGAAGCTGCCCATCGCGGTGGTCTGCGGGGTGAAGTTCGAGATGTTCGCCGGCGTCATGGCGAGCACGTCGCCGACGTTGACCACGCCCGCGTTCTCCATGGTGGTCGCATCGATCACCGTGGTCGGGGTCGCGGTGGTGAAGTCGGTGGTGCGCTTGATGCGCGAACCGGTGACGGTCACTTCCTC